>DATLVI010000031.1 GCA_035577545.1 Verrucomicrobiia bacterium | reverse complement strand
CGCTGGCTTGACAGCACACTTGTTAACGAATGGCTTCCGTCACAAATCTGGCGTGAGGCACTTACCCAAGCTGCGGCCGATCGACTTCGCAATATCGAGCGATTGTCTGCCGCTGAGTTAGCGTTTTGTTCATGGCTCATTCCTCCTGAGGTCGCACGGCAGGTACTAACCACAGCGCGCAAAGACTTTCGGGATTTGGCGCAGCAGCCCCTCGAAGTTGTTCCCAAGCCTCTACGTGTCCACACTGCATTCTTGTTAGTCACTCTCGGGTTACGCGCAGGCGATATCGAAGCCGTTTCGTTTGTTGCAAGGGGGTTTTTCACAGTTCATGATGCGCTGGCTCTGGACCAAGATTTGCCAGAATCTTGGTCGTTATTGTCTCCTCTCTTACCCAGGTTCGCATATTGGAGACAATGGGACCGATGCGAACAATTACGACGTGCAGTGCGAAGGCGCTTTCCCAAGCATTCAGAAATGCCAACTGCCCTACTTCAAGCGGCGCAGACCCCGGAGCACGTTGAAATTGTAAACCTAGTCTATCCACGCATCATTATGAAACGACTAAGAGCTAGTCGATCCGCTAAGCCACCGGTACTCTCTAGTGCTCCAAGAGTGTTTTGGGAGTTCAAGCGAGATCAAATTGAGCAACAAGACTTCAGTGATTTTCTCAATCACTTTGGAGAATTGGCAAGCGGAGATGTTCTTAGGGACAGTCAGGCCAGCTTCACTTTTTTCGTCGGCGGTTTCGATGACGACGCCCGTGAGGTTACGGAGATTCCAGAGATACGTGCGTTTTATCATAAATTCTACGAAGTCTGGCCACATTGGATGTTCTTCGTTGAACCTGACTCATTGAAGACGATGGCATTCTGTATTTTCAAAACATACATGTGCATTCACGATGAAAAGAAACGTGTTGTGCAACATGCTTACGACGACACTGAAATGGCCGAATTTATCAAGCAGCAAACGCCTGATTTCATGAGTCTTTGCCATCGCGCGGGAATAGACAGTATCGAAACCAACGAAATTCTTGAGGGCATCACGAAAGAGTTGATGCCACCCGGCTGGAAGAAGGCGAGTGGCATCAAAGTGTCGTAGAGGCAGACTTCCTACCGCCCGCTCGCTGCATGCCTTCAGTCGCAGGGACACAGGAGCGGCTGCCGCCCCAGTTTCCCTCTCGACTCCCTTCCCCCACCAGAAACGCGGCAACGCAGATGGATCATCCTGGACTCCACACGCCGGGACTTCGCTGTTCCCTGTTTCGCCCTCCGCTACGCCCCGCGCATTTCGTCCAAGCCGACCAACTGCGCTTCACGTCGCTTTTGAACTTAGAAATCGTGCCGGTCTTGAGCCCCGAACTTAAGATCAAATTGTAGCCGAAAGACCTTCCAATTCTTGCAGAGGCGATTGCAGGCAACGCTTCTCACCTTCTGAACTGTGATGTACGCGACTTCGGCGCTTACTTCGCCAATATCATCCAAGGCGTGGAGATCGTCTCACCCCAAATGCTTGCGGACGAGCTTGCGTGAAGGGCTGCTCTAATTCCATTTGTTCTCGATGTGCTCTCCACCGAACAGGTACGCAATACTTACGTAGACATCGGTACATTCCCGCCGCGATATTGAACGAAGGCGTTCTTGCCTGGTATTCCAACGCGATCGCGCCGAAATGCTCTCGCAGGAAAGAGTCCTCATGTTTGCCACGCTTGTTCAAAAGCGTGGCAAACACCAGAGGGGCCACAGACGCAAAACCAAGGGGAAGTAAGGCGGCAAACCCAATGGCTTCCAGAATCATTCCAAGACGAATCGGGTGTCTAATTACTGAATAAACGCCTTCCGTAACCAATCGATGATTTTCAAAGAGACAGACGTGCCTCGAATAGCTCCGCCCCAGTGTGACTATACCAAGCAGCCCGAGTGTACTGCCGGCACAAATACAGACAAAGCCTACAGTCGCGCCTGGGCCCAGTCTATATCCTAAAAACATTCGAAGAATTGGGATAATCACACAAACTCCCCACAGCAATGCAATCAAATCTGTGGATGGCACCAAATGCGCAGTACTTAAGGCCGGTTGTTTCGCCCGCTGGAAATCAATTCGCGCCTGAAGGCCATATCGTGCCGCTAACAAAAATGCCGCGACAATTGTCATGGCGTTTATCATGAGTGTTGATTGGTCTTAGAACGGCAACACGCCCCAAAGGAAATACCATAAAAACTCAGAGCTGATACAAGTAGCCCCGGAATAAAAGCCTGGCCTGGCATAAACTTAAGAGCTGCCAGTGTGGTCAAATAACCAGTGATGATACTTACAGGCGCAGCAAGCGGACTCGTTTTGGTTCGGAATGCCGCCCCAAGCAGAGCAGGACCCAGCACGAGCAGACCATAAAAACAATTGAGTAACAAATGTACGATATCCCGGCTCATGTCGGCCATGATCACTCCGCCAATACCCGCCGCGATGGTTAAGAGCCGCACGCTTCTCAGACTTGAATTTTCAGTTGTGCTGCGGCCCAGCACATCGCGATGTACTGCAAAGCTGACGGCCAGAATAAGACTATTGACACAACTGAGAATGACGGCAGACAGGCCGGCGAAGGTGATCATCGCCCCAAAGCGCGGCATGCTAGCTAGGAGTGTGTGAACGACGAGTTGGTCACTATTCTTTGAAGCCACCCCGCTCAAAGATGCACAAAACCCCAGAGAAAGAGCGAAAACGTAAAACGGCAAAACGAGTATCGCCGCCCAAATGAATACTGACCGTGCCTCCTTGGGGTTGCGGCTCGAATAAACACGAAACCAGATTTCCGGTTGCAGCAGGGGGACGCTAGCTCCAAAGAGAAATCCCAATATCAAGAAAGTCCATCCACCAAATCGTAAGGGGGAGAGGATCTCGTGAGATATTCCGACCCCAACCGTCGCGAGACCATAGTTTCTCGTCAGAGCATAAAACCCCAGCCCAATCAGTACAATCAGCTTAACACCGAACTCAAGAACGTCGCTGACGATGTCTCCGCGCATCCCCAACCAAGCGGTGTAAAAGACGACGAATGCTGCTGCAATATGGAAAGCCCACGAAGGGTCACCGGTCACTATACCGAATATGTCTCGAAACGCTTCGAACTGTGCGGCTGTTAGGAACATGTATGTAAACGCTACTACTAGACCGCCCGCAACCTGAGCTCCCTTGCCCAAACGCGCTCCTAAAAAATCTCCTATGGTGGTTGCCTGGACGGAGTCGCCGAAGGCTTTGAGTTTAGGGCCGATCATCGCCATCAACACGAAGCCGCCCAGCGTTGACAGAAGCGAAACCAAAGCGAAACCGGTCCCGCTTTGAACGGTGGCGGACGCCAATCCGATAATGGCTCCTGCTCCAACCTGGGTAGCTGCGCAACTCACCGCCAGCATCCACAAAGGTGTCGCCCGATAGTTCATCCAGAACGATCCAGCGGAGGCGCGAAATCCCGCCCAAACGGAGGTTCCGACGGTCATGAGCGCTACCATCACTATTGCTAACCAAACCATGGGAGACTAAAGGAGTATGACAGCTTCGCTTTCCCCGGTGCAGGCACCCCCAGCGATTTCGATCAAAAATGGCGAAACCACTAGGTTACGAACTCGTTTCACCACAGGCTCGCCGTGGGTGCCCCTATGACACGCGAGCCTGACCTCGACTTCGGGAGTTGGTCTAATGAACTGACGAAAGCGGAGCCTGAGCTCCATGAAGCTTGCCTTGTCTGCCTCGATACGCTCCAGATATTCCTGCTCAGAAATTGGGAGCAACCCATCACGTGCCAAAAGCACACCAAAAAGATACGATAATTCGCCAATGTAGGTCACGATTTGGATTCGTGTGAGGTGTGTGGGCTCTTTCCTGTAACATGACGGCGTAAACCAACGAAACCAGCCGCGCACTTGCGCGTCATCGTAAGCTGCACGGAGCAAGTGGATCTCTGACTCCTTATATACCGTGCCCAGCACTGTTCTGAAGTCCGGGCTATACTTGATATCTTCCCTTTGTGTTGTCAGTGTGATGTTCATATTGGGTGGCTCCAAATCGGTAATCCTACATACGGAATAGCAGCGCGCCAGCGTCTCGGAACAGGGTGTTCTTATCTGCTCCCCACAACGTTACCCGCAAAAGTCCAGCGAGGTCCGTTAGAAAATCGGGTGCCAGTTGAAGCCAAGCGTATTCTCCTTTGGAAACGGCCGTGGAACCGAAGCTGAAGAATACAAAGCCAGCGCGTGGGCCTGTGTTTTCTTTCGGTTCAAAAAGAATCGTTACTGCAAGTGGGTGCAACAGCCGGCTTAATTCCTGAAGGAGTACCCTTACGGACAGTGGGTATTCCCCCCAAGCCGGTGGGAGAGCTAAGAAAGAAATTCTACGCCTAGCGCCGCGATCTCCGCCTGAAAGTTCTTCCTGCAGTTTGACTATCTCCTGTAGGCTGGTGTGGCGAGCGAATGCAAGAACAGCCCGTGCTTGTTCGGGGGCTACTGAGTTCTCATCTCGCGCCAATTCGACCGCAGTGTCCGAAAGCGGCGGCAATATGAAAGTCAATTGGTTTTGCTCGTTACGTAGAAATCGAACCGCCGCGGCACTGAGTTCCGGATTCGAAAAGGACGCTGGCTTTCCACTAAACACCACAACTTCTCCCTGTCGATCGCCCACCAGATTCTGGAATCGCTGGTTTGCAATACGGTCGTCTAAAGCGAGTGGCTGAACATCCGAAGCAACGGCGATTCGTAATGCCTGAATCTCTAGCTTCAATAGCTTCGCAAGCTTCGTCAGGTGCTTTTCAGGGATCGGTTCCATTCCGCGTTCCCAAGCACTTACTTGCTGAAATTCTACGCCCAATGAACGTGCGATATCTCGCTGACTCTTGCCAGCGCCAAGCCTTGCCCCTCTCAACATTCGCCCTGCAGTCCTTGTCCTTGTTTCCATCGTCCTGAACTTAATACACTCAATTTTGGAGCAAAGTCAAGGCGCGACAGATGTTGACAAGCTAGCTAAAGTCTGATAGGCTTTATCCAACATGATGGCATTAGGGCCGAGGATTATAGCCTCGGCCCACCGAGCATGGCTCGGGGAAGAAACGGTGCTCACGATGAAAACCGCCCCTTCTGCTGAAGAGCTTAACACAGGGATCACTAGCGCGCAAATCCCAGAAGAATGCCCGCAGCCGGTTTTTGAACGTCCCAAACCTGAGGTGGTCGACGGCGAGCAGATGCTCTTGGCGATTGCCAATTCCGACCGGGATGTGTTCTTCCATGATGGTCAAACCACGCCGGAGTTCGCGCGCGCCCTTTCGGAGTTCTGGGACGACCCCCACGGAGATTGTTACCCAAATGAAGCGGCACCCTGCTGCCAGCAGGAAAATCTGGAGACGAACCATGGCCGACAGTGAGTCTGATCTACCGGAGAGAACTTCGAACCATCGTTTTGCCAGCGGCCTGAGATGCCCACATTGTGGGAGGCCCCTGCAGATTGTCCTCCGGGAATCGGAACTGTGCAACAAACCCATCTTCCGTTCGCCTGACGCACCCGATGAGGATTATCCACTGAAAATCAGTCCATAGTAATGCCCCCTGCGGTCCAAGCCTCCGAGGGAACCACTGTAATAAATCAGGAAAAACCTAATAGACACTTGCGTGTCCGACCCGGCTCAAAGCGCACCACTGAATTCGGCTCCATGTTCGGCTTTTACAAATCCGAAATCGCTCCCTACTCAACCGCCCCCTGCAGCAGTCTCGTCACCATCCGAATTCCCTCTTCAACTTGACCTCGGAGTGTACTGGTCATCTGCTCGATACGCGATGGATGAATCGGGGTCATAATGAAATCGCTTTTGACGGATACAATCCCTATGTTGGTTGTCTGTCCCGTCGCATATTCCAGCACTTCATAGAAGATTTGAGTTTCGTCGGGAAAGGTCTGCCCGCCGACGATCAAACACTGGCGCATTCCGCCGGGTAGTTGCTGTTTGGCTTCCAGAATGAACACGTCTGCTTCGGGCGATTTGAGTTCGTTGACGGTAAACGCCGGTTGCACGTTCTGGAACGCAGTACGGATAGCTGATTCCACTTCCTCGAATGGTTTCCCCGATTTGAGTTCGTGATGTTCAAATAGGCTCGCATCACGATTATTCCCCAACATGGCTTTGAAAATCACCGTCGCATGGCTCGTCTGTTCTTGCCGCCGCCGTTCCGCCCGATCCTGCTCGCGCGTCCGGTAATCCGTCATCAATTGCTTCAGTTCCACATCTTCCGGCAAAGTGAGCACAGCCACTTCAATCTCGCCGACAGCTCCCTTGTAATCACCCTTACCCGCGAGCGCATTGGCCCGGACCAGACTTCCCTGCTTCGTGGCTTCTCGTTGGATGGCCACAGCATCGAGATCACCGGGGTTCGCGACGAGGGCTTCGCCGCTTGCTTCTAAGGCCCGCCGGTAATCAGCCGCTTTCAGATATTGGCGTGCAGCCTCCATGGCCCACACGTAGCTGCTACTCACCAGATTAGTGCCGAATGAATTGGTTTGATTGGCAGCGACCTCTAAAGCGACTCGCGCGGGCTCATACCCATCTCGCCGCAAAACGAACTCCCACCGCCCAGGTCGCAAACCCTCCAGGTGAAGTGGAGTTGCGCCCCAACTCTGACCGTTGCTGCTTTCGACCGTGGCACCGGATGGTTTCGTCTCCAAATCAGCCGCGCCATAAACGAATTCAACCTTGATGTTTCTCGTCATCCCAGTTTCCACAAATCCTGATACTTCTTGCCGATTGTCGTGGTGCACGGCTATCACTTTGTAGCTCCCTACTGGCAGATCATTGATTGTCGACGGTAAATCCCCTGATTCCAAGACAGTTCCGTCGGCATTTAACAATTCGAATGTTGCTCCAGTTTTGTTGCATGCCATTTGCAGGTTCCCGATTCGCGGAACACACCGCCATGTAGCGACTGAATTCGGTAAGACAGCTAACTCTTGCGCCCCTTGCCAATGGCGATACGTTGCTTCCACCCGATACAGATCAGTCGGCACTTCGCGGCTCATTCCTGTGCTGTTAGTTAATGTCACGGTGAACTCCGGGCCGCGAATGGTAAGCAAGGCCGCCGGCGGGTCGGCTTGTATTGCTAGTGTTCCTGCGGCCCGTTTCAAAACGATCTCACCAAAGTCATGTTGGCCGTACCAGACGAACAGATTTGTGGAGAAGGTCACTGCCTTGGGATGGTAAACAGAAAATGTGTGTTGTCCAATGGCAATCGGTTCCCCGCTCAAGACACCTCGTCCATCCAGCCTTGCTGTCGCCCCGTACCCTAACGGCTGACCTTCCAGCGTAAACGAGAACGTGAGCCGGGTTTGTGCACTCAAACGCTGGTGCAGCCGGTAGGTATAGAGAACCAGTATTAGAATTCCCCACCATACCAACGGGCGCAGCACTCGCAGCCAATGTTGCAGGCGACTTTTCGGTGGGGTCGACGGAATGGAAGTGTCGAGGTTCACGCAGCCTTGGTTGCGGGCACACCTGTCTGGCAGCTATTAGGGAAGAATTGCGCAAACTCCTTCGGAATGGCGAAGTTCCACGTCCTGCTTTGGCGTTGACCAGTCAGGCGAATTGACGCCATAATTCAAAAACGACTCTGCACTATGGATCTCTTTGGCTTCAAGCGAAAAAAGGGCGAAGTCTTAAACCACTGGATTGCCTTCGTTGAGCGGTTCGGTTATCCACCCACGGATTTCTATGCCGCCGTCGAGAAGGAATTGGCGGCGCTCAAAGTTCCCAGCATGGACATGACCCGTGTTGAATTCGCCGAGGGCGGCCCCTTATCTGACAAGCGGGTATATCTGCGCATGATTCGTGAACGCTTGATATTCGATACGTGCGCCGCACCGTTTGGAACCGGGTTTTTCTTCTCCTGCCGCAGTGTGTATATCCCAGCCGTCGTGAAATTGTGGCATGCGCTTGTGCTCGCTCTGCTCTTCTTTGGAATCTACGTGCTGCTTGCCAGCTGGCTCGGAGTGGTTTTCGCTGGGATTGCTCTCGCGGGCCTTCTCTTGGCCATTGCCCAGGTGTTTCGGAACACGATTGCTCTGGGGTTGTCCGACCTTGATGCCGCATTGATCAAGACTCCTGTCATTGGCCCTGTTTACGAGCGTTGGTTCCGGAAGGAGACGTATTTTCGCACCGATACACGCCTCTTATATCTGGACACGATACCCAAGATCATCAAACGGCTTGCCGAAGAAGCCACCGCCGCGAATGGCGTCAAGCTCACGCAACAATACGAGCAGGCACCTATTCTGGGCGAACTCTATAAGCCCGTGCCTGTGCGCGAAGAACCGAAGTGATTCGTCATGGCCTCGGTGCATGAAATACTGACCGAGCAGTTCCGACAATGGGAAGTACGCGGACGCGGCTGGCGGGTGTTTGATGAACCCGTGTATCTGGAGCCGCCGTTCCGCCCCTTCTACGGTCACTATTTGCCCGACATCCCTGCCGTGGACGATGGCCGGCGGCCCACAATCCTGAGTTCCTTAACGCGGAAGCTCGGTCAGAAACTCAGCGACAAGCCAACCTCGTCACCCATCGTACCCGAAGTGGAACAAGAACCCGAACCGCACTCGCTCGTTCGTGACACCCTCGTTGAACTCTACACTTCCCTGCCTGCCAAGCTGGATGCTGGCACAGAAGCCTTTGAGCAATTCCTTCGCAATCTTGCGCTCTGTCGGGAGCCGATCGCTTTTGAATTGCTAGGAACCGCCGGACGCGTGAGTGTCCAGTTTGTCGCCAACCAAAGCGACGCCCCGTTGGTGCGTCGCCAATTGCAGGCCCACTTCTCTGACGCCCTATTTCTGCCACGTGAGGGCGCGTTAGAACAGGCTTGGGAATCCTGTGAGGGCGACGAAATACTGGTAGTTGAGTTTGGTTTGGCGCGGGAGTTTATGTACGAGCTTGCCAGCGGCAAGCTGGACCCGTTCGTCGGCCTTGTCGGTGCGATGACGGAATTGCAGCCATCCGACCTCGCCCTTTTCCAAGTACTCTTTCAGCCGGTTCAGGAACAATGGTCGGAGAGCATCCAGCGTTCCGTCACCGACAGCGACGGCAAACCGTTTTTCGTTAATGAGCCGGAACTCACCGACGCGGCGGAAAACAAAATCAAATCTTCACTCTATGCCGCCGTCGTGCGAATCGCCGCAAAAAGCGAAAGCTTTGAACGAGCGTTGCAGATTGCCAAGGACATGGCCGGTTCACTCCGGGTGTTTGCCCAGCCACATGGCAACGAACTCATCCCACTTACGAACGATGACTATCCCCCTTATGCCCATGTTGAAGACATGCTTCGCCGTCAGTCACGGCGTTCCGGGATGCTCCTCAATAGCGACGAGTTGATCGGCTTCGTCCACCTGCCATCCGGCGCAGTCCGCTCAGCGGCGCTGGAACGCGACAGCGGCAAAACTAAAGCCACCCCGCCCATTGCCCGGAGCGTCACTGGCCTATTACTTGGTTACAACACCCACGCCGGCCAGTCCGTTCCTGTGAGACTGACACCCGAACAGCGGGTCAGACATTGCCACATCATTGGCGCCAGTGGCACCGGCAAGTCCACTCTGCTTTTCAATCTCATCCGTCAGGATATCGACAACGGTGAAGGCTTGGCTGTGCTCGATCCCCATGGGGATTTGGTGGACAAGGTGTTGAGCGTCATCCCCGCCCACCGCATCGACGACGTGGTGTTGGTCGATCCGTCTGACGAAGAGTATTCTGTCGGATTCAACATCCTTTCGGCCCACAGCGAGCTTGAGAAGAACCTCCTAGCCTCTGATCTCGTTTCGGTGTTCCAGCGGTTGTCGTCAAGCTGGGGCGACCAGATGCAGAGCGTGCTGCAAAACGCGATTCTCGCATTTCTGGAAAGCGATCGGTGCGGTACGCTCGCCGATTTGCGCCGCTTCTTAATCGAACCGTCTTTCCGGTCTGAATTCCTCGAATCCGTTCACGACCCGAACGTGCTGTATTACTGGCACAAAGGATTTCCACATCTCTCCGGCAACAAGTCCATTGGTCCTATCCTAACGCGCTTGGAAATGCTTCTGGCACAAAAGCCAATTCGCCACATGGTCTCCCAGCCGGAGAACCGGTTGGATTTCGGCCAGATCATGGATACTGGCAAAATCTTTCTGGCCAAGCTGCCCGAAGGACTTCTGGGCCGAGAGAATTCCTATTTACTGGGCGCATTGCTCGTTTCCAAATTCCAACAAATGGCCATGAGCCGACAGGCCAAACAAATCGCCGCCCGCCGGGACTGCTGGATCTACGTGGATGAGTTCGCGAATTTCATCACCCCCAGCATGGCGGAGATCCTCTCGGGCGCGCGCAAGTACCGAATTGGCCTGACTTTAGCCCATCACGAACTACACCAGTTACAGCGCAGTCCCGACGTGGCCAGTGCCGTCATGTCGCATCCGTTTACCCGCATTGTGTTTCGGGTCGGAGACGACGACGCCAAGAAGTTGGCCGAAGGGTTCGCCTTTTTTGAGCCGGCGGACTTGAAGAACTTGGAGACAGCCCAAGCCATTTGTCGAGTGGAACGGAGTGATTTTGATTTTAACCTCTCGGTTCCCTCGCTCGATGTACCGGACGAAACGGCGGGAGCGAAACGACGGCAGGAAGTGATTACGGCTTCGCGAGAAAAATACGGCGCTCCCCGGACAAAGGTGGAAGCGATGTTACGGGAGGCTTGGCAAAGTGAGCGGCCAACTGCCGGGTTCGTAAGGAATAAACTACCGCAGGTACAATCACCCGTTCCGAACACGGTGCCAATCACAGTTCAAGTTCACGCTTCCGAAACGAAAGTTGCCGAAGTTCCGAAGACAACGGTATCGGAAAGTGACCAGAGTGCGCGACCCGATATGGAGCCATCGGTTGTCGCGGTGACTCAGAAGCCGCTGCGTGACCTGGGTAAAGGAGGAGCGAGACACCAAGCCATTCAGCGCCGCATTAAAGACGCCGCGGACACGTTTGGTTTCCGCAGCGTGATTGAAAAGCGTCCTTCCGAAGGTCAAGAAAGCGTGGATTTGCTGTTGGAGCGAAGCGATCAGAAGATCGCGTGCGAGATTTCCATCACCACAACTATTGATCATGAGGTTGGCAACGTCCAGAAATGCCTCAGGGCGGGGATACCGAAGATCGCCATCATTTGCGTTGAAGAGGGTCGTTTACGAAAAATCTCAGCGGCGGTTTCGGCTAGTCTCGGTGCGGAGGCAGCAACGAGGGTGTCATATTATCAGCCCGACCAGTTCATCGCTTATTTGAAGGCGCTACCGCAACCGGTTCCGAAGCTGGAGGAGACAATCCGTCGGGGCTATAAGATCAAGCGGTCCGTCCCGAAACTCACGCCGGAAGAACAGAGGCAGCGCGAGGACATAGCCTACCGCCTCCTGGCCGAAACGATGCGGAAGAAGCCCTAGTTTTCAAACAGGCAAGCCTCGACAAATTTGACAAAACTGTGATTCTGCAGTCGCTTGGACTTTTCCCAAACCGCCCTGGGAATTGGCAATGAGAAAAATTCTTTGATGTCAGCTTGCAAGCCATCCAAGGCAATGAACATTCCATCCATCATTGCTTGATGGACGCAACTCAAATGCAAGATCAGAAAGTTGATGAATAGGCCTTCCTCGTTCGAAGGGGGTTGTACTTTCACATCCACGTGCTTTTCCAGCACGCGTGACAACTTCGGCCGATCATAGACTTCTTTCCAGATTTGCCGATAGTGGTCGGTTATTGAGACCAGATTGCTGATTCTTCTCGCCTTTTCATCCCTCCGGATGGCAAACGCCGTGAAGAGAAGTCCGCCAATGATGCCGACGGTTTGAATCACGTCGAACCAGTGTTCTGCCACCCATGAGGACGCCTCCATAACTCCGTATTATACCGGAGCAGTCCGACGCGCACAAACGGCTAGACTTGATTGGGGATGTCAGGCTTGGCAAGAACTAGTGTTTTGCGCGGGACAAGGACAATACGCTCATCCGGCCCGCACCCGGCACTAGGCGGCAAGTGCTGTACGGTCATAGCCGTAATGTCGATCCCAATCACCGCGAAGTCCCCGGAGTCGAGTTCAAAGACATCGGGGCAGCCACTGAGGGCCACTGTCCGGGCGCCACCCGCGTGAGGATCGGGACCAAGTCGCCTTCGAATCATGCCTGTATGTAACTATTGTGGCATCCAAAGTCAAATCCTTTTTCCAGTAGTGTCGAAATGTGGCAGCCGTCAACACAGCCGAAGCTGTTTCTTCTCAGGTAGCTCGCCTTCTGCGTGAAGAACGCACCAAACGTCATTTGTCGTTGAATGAACTGGCGGCAAAAGCCGGATTATCGCGGCAAATGGTGAGCTACATCGAACAGGAAAAGCGCAACCCAAGTCTGGACACGTTGTTGCGCATCGCCCGGGCGCTGCAAATAAACTTGGATGATGTGCTTCGTCGCGCGCGCCGCGCTGCAGCGCGATAGGGGCCATCCCGCTCCGACCATCTGAAGTCCAGAAACCCTATTTCCGGGCAGTGTCCCAATTTGAAACATTCGGTAGAAGGTCATTCACTGACCGGACGGTGCAAGGCCCAACTCGCCAAGGAAAAACCCATCGACAGCATCGACCCTGCCTCGCCAAAGAACACCGTTACCGCCGGGACAATTTTGGTGGGAACCGGGATGCCAAAACTTAGCCGAAGCCAAATGGATAAATTCGACCTCGTCATCTCTCGGCTCCTCAGAACCAGGCCTTGACTCCTTAGACGCTGAGAGACGCTCCATCGCACTGTCGATGTGCTTTAGAATTGCTCCATCAGCCAGCAATTCCATGTAGCGATTGTGGGAAATGATGACGCCAGAGACTAGCAATCCACCAACGCATAGAGTGATAGGCAATCCTCGCGTGTCGCGTTCGGCATTGGCATCTATTCCCTCTCCGCCCGCTATAATCAGGCTAAGAACGTAGTCATCCATTCGTTTGGGAAAACTACTTGAGCATGGCTACGAGCGTCAACGTGAAAAACGTTACTACTCGGGCAGTGCGAAAAGCAGTTGCACTCTTGCTGGAAATCCCGGCGATCTGTGATAAACTCTGCGGGCATGAACAACAAGGCGTTTCTACTTATTGTCGCCGTGGTAGTCGTGGCAGCAGCAGCGATCTGGTTTGGCCGTTATCTGGAACGTATGGATTCACTCCAAAGTCAGGTCTACCAGTTGCAAGCGCGGGTCAACTATCTCGAAGGAGAGAATGCTCGACGAGTCCAACGGTTGGCTGGTTGGAAATCACTCTGGCAGTCCGTCCGGCGGTGCATTCCGTTTTTGCGCTGACCGATCTCCGACTTCTTGCACATTCGTAAGGTCAACGCGATGTTCAATTATCAGGAGTCACAAAATGAATGTAATTCAATTTCCTGAATTTAAATGCTCGATAGTCAACGCCACCGTAAAGGGCGAGGCGCTGTATGCCGTCCGTCCGATCAAACAGAGGGGAGGCGGCACTCGCAATCATGTGACGCTTGTTCAGTATTCCGAATGCAATCACATGGGACAGTGCGGCGTATGTGATTCCAAGAGTAACCCCAATCACCAGAATTGGGACAAATGTATAGTTTACCAGTCTCATCCACGCGCCATACCGGGATATGACCCGGAGATTTGAGCGAAAGTAGCCACGTCACCCACGGCAAGAGTCCGGATTTCAGATTAGGACACTGCCTATTTCCGTTTCAGGCAGAAGTATGGCCCGACGACCTTGAACGGTGAATACGTTTCAACCATCCGTATCCGCAGTTTGAGCAGACTCTGACTGAGGGTTTCTTCTGCGTTAAAAATCGATGTTTGCGCCACGCCCATTTCCCGCGCGGCCTGGGCACGGGTCTTTCTGCTTTGCTTTCGAAAACGCTTGGCTAACACAGACAGATCAGCTTCTACCAATGGTTTATTTTGTGACATGGCGCCGTTATATACAAATGTATGCAATTTGAATACATATTTTTCTTGAGTCTTGCTTCAGTTGCGCGTATAAAGCTTGTCCATGAAGAACGATGGCGTCACCAACAAGCCAGTTGGCATTTGGATTCGTGTCAGTACCGAAGACCAAGCCAATGGCGAAAGCCCGGAACATCACGAGGAACGAGCCCGCAGCTACGCCAAGAGCCGCGGCTGGCAGGTCAAGGAAGTCTATGACTTAGCCGGGCAAAGCGGCAAGGCCGTGATGCAGCATCCTGAAGCTAAGCGGATGATGAAAGATGTCGAGGGAGGCCACATCACAGGTCTGGTCTTTTCCAAACTAGCCCGCTTGTCCCGCAACCGTCGCGAACTGGAGGACTTTGCCGATTTCTTCAACAAGCATCACGCCGATCTCATTTCCCTGAGCGAAGCCATCGACACCAGCACTGCCGGCGGGCGCATGTTTTTTCATCTGCTTGGGGTATTCGCCCAATGGGAACGAGAAGAAATCACTGAGCGCGTCAATGCGTCCGTCCTGACCCGCGCCAAGTTGGGCAAGTCCATCAATGGCAGTGCCCCGTATGGCTACAGATGGAAAGATCGCAAGTTGGTCGTCCGGCCAGAAGAGGCGGCGATTCGTCGCAAAGCGTATGAACTGTTTCTGGCGAATCGACGCAAGGGTAATGTCGCCAGGGTTCTTAACGCCGCCGGTTATCGCACCAGTGACGGTTCCATTTGGCGCGATACCTCAGTTCTCCGCATCCTCGTCGACCCCAGCGCCAAGGGGGTATACTATTTTAACCGCTTCCGCCATACCGGATCGTGGCGCGTCGAACCCAAACCCGAGGATGAATGGGGAAAGGTCGAATGCGAGCCGATCATTCCTGAAACCCTGTGGAATCAGGTCAACCAGATCGTTGAAGAGCAGCTTAAATCATGGAAGAAACCGGGCAAGCCACCCGTGCACTTGTTCAGCGGGTTGGCGTACTGTGCTTGCGGCCACAAGATGTATGTCCGTGCTGACAACCCGAAGTACTTCTGTCGCAAATGCCGTAACAAGATCCCGATCGTGGACCTGGAAACCATCGTCCACCAAGAGTTGAAGGCCTTCTTCGGCCAACCTGAACGCATTGCGTGCCATTTGCATGAAGCGGACAGAAATCTTGCCGAGAAACAATCCCTGCTGGAAGCACACCAGCGGGAACTGCAGAAAGTCCGAGACGAAATGACCCGTACCCATCGGCTGTATCTGGACGGCGAGATCACTGCGCAGGGCTTCGGGCAGTTCTACAAACCCGCCGAGGAACGGTTAAACCAGCTAGTGTCCGAATTGCCAAGGCTTCAAGCGGAGGTCGATTTCCTCAAAGTCAACAAGCTCTCCGCCGACGACATCTTGCACGAAGCCAACACCCTCTACGACCGTTGGCCCGCTATAGCATCGGAGGACAAGCGCAAGATCGTCGAAAGTCTCCTAGAAAAGATCGTCATTGGCGACGGCGAAATTGATATAAGCTTCTCACACCTACCATCTTCTGAAGAAGCGTGCAAAAACCAACACCGCTTAGGATTGAGGTGAGGGGTCGCCGCCCTCCAACCCCCTACTTCGCCGCCGGCTTGCCCTTGAACTCCACAAGAATGAGTTCCATCGGCTTGTCCCCGATGTTTTCCGGCAGGTGCGGCCCGGCGGGAATGTGCTTCACCTCGCCAGCCTTGGCGTCCACTTCCTCCGTTTTTCCATCGGGATAGGTAAACTTCGCCTTCTGATCGGTCAGGAACACCGCCACGCTTTCGGGATGGGAATGCATGACTGATTTATCGCCCGCCCCGTAATTGATGCGCAAGATCCGCACCGCGCCATTCTCGAACTCCACCTTGTAATGTTTCGCATCCACCTTCACCGGGTCCTGCGCGCGCAACATCACCGCCATGCCTGCCAACACCGCCACCGCCACGACCGTGAGTATGACTCGCTTCATGACTATCCTCCGTTTGGTTTGCCACGTTTTACGTGGTTGGGTTATTGAAAGCTGCCAGGCGTCGCCACACCCGACCACACGGAGAATCCCCCCGCCCCCACCGAAAGGCAAGATCGTTGTCTTCCCGACATAGTCTCGTAGGAGCGGTTTTCAACTGCGATCCGCCGCAAATTTCTCTGGTTCTTGCCTCTCCCCTTGGGGGAGAGGGTTAGGGTGAGGGGTGTTCGCGCCTTTGCCCCCTTCCCCCAAATGGATCTTGATCTGATCCCCGATCCTATGGATCTGATCAGCTTGTGGCGAGTTCCACCAAAGCCGAGCGGCGAGGGCATTGTGAACCCTGTTCTCAGATCCAGCGCTGACGCGAACAGTTATTATAGGACAAGTAAAAGCGCTTTCGGAAACCACCTTCTCGTCTTAGAATGCGGGAAGCTTCAGAAAGGAAGTTCAATAATCCAATGCATATTCTTTTTGAACAGTTGGAGAACGCTGGATTCTTAAAGAAAAACCAGCCAAATCTGCAAGCGATCTCCAAAGTTACTAGAAAACAAATTCGCAAGCTCGCAGAAGAGTCGGCGGAAATCACATCCGCAAAAGATCTATCGCCCGAAAAATCGGTCTTTTCTCATTCAGCTTCGCTCTCGCTTGGTGGTGGTCGTTATCCGTGCGTAGGCACAGCCTGCAGACTTATACGAGCTCAACAATTAGCCCAGTTTGCGGCCTTTTATAGCGATAGAGTATACATTAACAATTTCATCACGGATTACATATCGCACGTCGAAATTTCGCGCTTAGATGACATGGAAGTAATGCGAATGCATTTCTTTTCAGACATTTCCGTTCTGGCATCTCTACGTCCAATGATCGAAGCGAGGAAGGTGATTCCGATTACGGCTCCTCATTACTGTGCGCATTGTCTGCTCGGAGGATCATTTGGAGAGGATGCTGACAATCGTCTCAAGAGAACATTTAAGCAATTGGCCCAGGACTATTACAAAGGAATCAAATTGACACTTGAACGAACCGGGGACTTTTACTCATTGGGGATAAGAGGACCGGAACGTCTGTTGGAGCATGGGGAAGCCTTTCGGTTCTTCCCTGCGCTCCCGCCCGGTTTGCGAAAGATGCCAGCGCTGATGCGGAAACTACAGGCAGGAAAGGAAGTGGTTTTGTCTGACTCCATCCGAAAGAAGATGCGGCAGCATTACTATTTGGCTGCAGAAGTATTTGGAAATCTTGTTTTTGAACTTGCAGCTTCACAATGTTTAAAGACTTCTTTTCTTACAGAGAGAGATCTTGATGTAGATTTACTTAATACATTAACGGAAAATGATAAGTCTGAAAGACGCAATCAGCTTCTAAGCAAACACCTAACATGTCTAGTTCCATTCGTAGACAATCTCAATCTTGCCGACATACTTAAACTGCGAGAACGAGAGGCGGAAGCGTTCATCGTTTTTAGAGCTAGCTTAAATAAAGCGATTGACGAATACAAAGCGGAAGCAGGGCACCTAACCGAACGAGACGCCAAAGCTATCTACGCAGATATATTGCAACCGCAGTTAGCCGCTCTAAGCACAAAAGTAAACTCGGCCGGAAGAGTCTTGCGAACCGATTCACGCCGCAGCATCCTGGGATGGAGTGGTGCTATTACAGTTGGACTTTATTCAGGGTTTGTTCCCGCCGGTATCGCTGCCGCCGCCAAGGCACTGGGGTTGACCAAAGTACTCGCAGGAATTACTAAAGGGCTCATGACCAAAGGTGACGCGGAGGAGGGTATTCGCAAGGAAAACATGTTCTTCCTCTGGAAAGTGCAACAAGTCGCCGCAAAACGAACGGCCAATTCGTGAAATACAGTTGAAGACCTAATATACCGGTGATCTAATCATCGCCAATGAATCTGTCGATGACCGGCGAACTCGCTTCCGCCTACCACAGCGGGGCACAACGCGCACGCGTGGTCACCGAAGCATGGGGCGAGGATAATCTCTACTGTCCGAACTGTTCTTCCCCCAAGCTAACCCGACTGAGCCACAACACCAAGGCCAGCGATTTCTCATGCCCGAACTGCAAATTCCAGTACCAGCTTAAAGGCCAGCAGGCACGCTTTGGCAATCACATCAACGACGGGGCTTACGGCGCGATGCTGGAAGCGATCCGCAACGACGCGACGCCCAACTTCTATTTCATGCAATACGAGTTGGTGACGTGGAGTGTGAAGAACGTACTACTGGTGCCCAGCTTCGCCTTTCCGACCTCAGCCATCATCAAGCGCAAACCGCTCGCCATCACCGCTCGTCGCGCCGGTTGGGTTGGCTGCAATATCGCACTTCATCGCATTCCCGCCGATGCGAGAATTGCCGTCGTCACTGATAACGTGGCGGCCTCCGCGAAAGATGTCCGCGCCCAGTTTCACAAGGTCAAACCACTGGCCGAAATCAAAGCGAAAGAGCGCGGCTGGACACTAGACGTCCTCAACGCCGTCCGACGCCTCGGCAAAAAGGAATTCACAACAACCGACGCCTACGCCTTCGCCCGCGAAATGGAAAAGCTTCATCCCGACAACCGCCATGTGCGGGATAAAATCCGGCAGCAGCTTCAAGTCCTCCGCGACACCGGCTTCCTCTCCCACCCCGACCGCGGCGTGTGGATCGTCCGCTAACGCTTCGATTTCGACGACCAACTCCCTTTCTGCCACCTCTGAAAATTGTAAGCGGCGAGGACGATAGCGGCGCCGCCCAATAGATCAAGAACAGTAGTGGCGCTGTACTTATCGAAAGAGACTGTTTTAAACCGTTGCTCCAAAGCACGCTTTCGGGTGATGTCGAGGGGCGTGGGATTCGGAGTTAGGTTGATCGTCTCCAGTTCAATTTCAGTCCGGGAGTCAACCTTGTGTGACCAATGGATGACGTAAAGAGACAATCCCGAGCATAAAAGGAACACAAGCAACCCAAATAACGCATAAAATTTGTAGATATTGTCCGTCGGAAGCGAGATGGGGCTTTCCATGGCGCCATTCTACGCCTCGCCGAACCAACCTCAAGCTGGTTCGTTTCCGCTGGACGCCGCAGGCGCCGTCTACAACGGTATAAAATCAGAGAAGCCTTGTTTGTCGATACATGGTACTACCATGTATCAGTGGCACACGCCGTCGCGTGTTGTACCGGACAATTCGGCTGGTGTCGCCTTATAAACCATACTCGACCAACGGTTTAGCGCATGGAACGAGGCTTGCCCAACAGGATGCCGCAGGGTATAATGCTGTTGTGAAACTCGACCGCCAGACTGTCACCAAGTCCGCGTTGCGTGATCATGCGGACGACAATTACGTTCCCGGCACCATCGAGGAACGGATCTTGATGGTCTGGCCCATAACCCGCGAAGTCGCTGCGCTCAGCCCTGATCTTGACGTGAACCGGCCACTACAGAGAGATGTGGTCCGCGTTGTGCGTCAAGAACATTGAGTTCATCTCCCGTCCCGCGCCGATACATGGTAGTACCATGTATCGACTTGTTTCACGGCAAAACGCAGCCTGTGAGCGGCCCGTTGGTCCTCAGCTTCCGAAGGCTTATTTCGCGGGTGCAACGGGCCGCGGCGCGGGAATGCACGGCCGGCAGGCGACCGCCATCCATTTGCCGTGCTGCTTCTCGGCGACCCACGTGAGGTGATGCTTGACCGGCGGGGGCTCGGTGCCATCGGCGGCTTTCGCGAGCTGGACTTCCCCCGCCACGTCCACGACCGCGACGTTTTTGCCGAGGTAGCGGATGTTTTCAATCGTGCCGGTGTACGTACTGCCAACCGCCATACCGGTGCCCGTGTGTTCGTCCGTGAAGAGTTTCTCAATCTCGGCCGGGCCTTTGGCCTGGCGTCCCCAAGGGTTGATGAGGTCGCCGTCCGTCGCGAAGAACGCGGCGAGGAGCTTGGGATCGTGTTTGTTCCACGCGGCGGTCCATTCATCGTGGCGCTGGTGGATGGCGGCATCGTCTTCCTTTTGGTCAGCCCGCGCGGTCGGCAGGGCCATCAGTCCGAACAACAGCGGTAGCAGCAAGATCCGTTTCATGACAAACCTTTCCAAGAGTTGGTTGTGGTTTTGAGCGTCGAAGCGTTTATTTTAAACGCTCACCGACAGCGAGTCTAGGCAGGAACGTCTGCGCTGGCAAGCGCGCAAATACGTTGACGGTGCCGGGCGGGGCCGTAGTCTCGACGCGTGGCGGGCGTGCGGTCGTCTTCCAACAGCCGCACGCCCGGAATTCGCCACCCGCCACCGCTGTGGACGTTACTGTTTCTGGTAGAGATCGACTAATACGACGGTGCCTTTGCCGAGGGAATTTTTATACCGCAGCTTGATGGTTCCCAGCTTCGTGTAACCAGCCGGGGCCGCTGTCCCCGAGGGCAGTTGAAGATAGGCTCCCGACGGGGGAATGGACGCGGTGCCGAGTTGGCCGTTGGCGTCCACGACGACGGCTGCGCCATTGGTCACGCTCGTTCCGTTCACCCCCGCAATGAACGCAGCCGTGTGGGTTTCATTGCCGAGACGAATGACATTCGATTCACCGTCCACGCCGCTGTTGCCGATGTCGATGTTGTTATCGCCCGCGTTGTGGCCGGTGCCCGCCTGGAAGCCGAGGGCGATATTGTTGTTGCCGTTGGTGAGCTGGCCGAGCGCGGCATCACCCAGGCCCGTGTTCCTGTCGCCGCTGGCCAGGTTCAGGAGCGACCAATGTCCCACGCCCGTGTTATTCGTGCCGTTGGAAAAATAGAGACTGGCATAACCGACGGCAGTCTGGCCGTCGCCGCCGACGGATAACAAATCCATCGCGAGATCACCCACCGCCGTGTTCGCATTCGTGTAGCCGCCGACCTGCCCAAGATTATTGGCTTCTGCCGACAAGAGGGCGCCTAGGAAAAACGCGCTGAAAAGCACACCGCGCAACCAAACCGACCGGTTCGCGTGACGAAACGAAAGAGACTGACTCATGGTGATGATTCCTTTAACCGGGTGGTTTGACGACTGTGGCTGTCTGCAACAAGACAGGAGAGATCCCCCCGGAAAAAATCCCCCACCCTCTTGCAGAAATCGAAAACTCCAGATCAACGCCAGCGTTCGTTCACGAACGTCGAACCTCAAAAAAGCAGTAATTATGCCGGTGCCTTGAGGTCGGGGTAATCCCTGAAGATCGGCTCGATTAAGCCATCGAGACGGCGAACGCTCCCCATTTCACCACCACGCTCGTGACATTTATGAACACGCCCTCGCCTGCCGCGCCAACTTGTGAACGATTTCCGTCCTCTGATCCCGCTGGGCGGTCCGTGTTTGTCACTCCCGGGCTTCACACAACCTGTCGTCCGGAACTCATCTCCCGTCTCGCGTTGCCGATACATGGTAGTGCCATGTATTGACGGTACATGCCGTTTCAGGTCGCCTCCGGAGACAGTCGCTAACGAACGAACTCCTACTTGGGAGGCAATGGGCGACCCGGGTGAATCTTTTTATGCCGACCGCCGGTGAGCGCGATGAGGATAGCCACGACGAGCAGGACAGCCATTGCAACCTTGGCCAGGACCAAACTGACGAAATAAAACAGCATCAGGCCGATCATCAGTACCGCCATCAAGGCGACCGCCAGCCGTTTGATTGGATTCACGCCTACAACCTTCCGCACGCGGAATCAAATTGCAAGGAGTGATTGCCCCGGACTTCCGGGCAGAAAAATAGAGCTGAGAGGTAACTAGCTTCATGCGCACTCCCGATTACTACTCCTCTCAGCTCCTGTCCTAAGGTACGTCATATCCAGCGGAACGCAAGCCGAGCCCGAGGGTAGGGCGAGACGCAGTTCCGCGAAGCGGAAAGCCGAAGGCCGAGCCGAGCGGGCACGAGCGAGTGCATCCGAGCCGCAAGAGGCGGCGAGCCAAGTCAGATGGAGGCCAGTGTATTATTAGCATTCAAAGGATGGCGTTTCCCGTCGAACCGGACGAAGGTATACATAATGTGGTATCTCGTCGTCTTCTTGTCAGCGCTCCTGGTCGACTTCGTCCCCTTCATCGCGCCTCCCGCATGGACGATCATGGTGTTTCTGTTGGTGAGATTTAACCTGAATCCCTTGTTCGTGCTGCTAGCCGGCGTTCCCGGGTCCACCCTCGGCAGATACCTGATGGGCCTCTGTGTACCAAAATTCTCCAACCTGTTCATCAAACGCAGCAAACATATTGAACTGGAATTCGTCGGGAAAAAACTGAGTGCGAAACTCTGGCAGAGCTGGCTCTTCGTTTTCCTGTACACCCTGACGCCCCTTTCTTCCACGGCCCTCTTCACCGCCGCCGCCATCGCGAAAATCAGGGCGATCCGCGTCGTGCCGCCATTCTTCTGCGGCAAATTCGTGACCGACGCCATCATGCTCCTCATGGGGCGCTACGCCATCGAAAGCTTCACCACCATGGCGCACGGCGCTTTTTCCTGGAAACCGATTTCCGCCCTCGTGGGCGGCACCGTGCTCGCGGGCGTCCTGCTCTTCCTTGACGGCCGCGCGCTGCTCCAAGAAAAGAAGTTCACCTTCAATTTCAAAATCTGGAAATGACATCGATGCGGTGGTGGATGGCCCGGAGAACCGTTTGGGGCGGCCGCAACAACGCTGACTACCCTGCGGTGAACACCCCATGGTGGCGGCGAGCGGCAGGGTCTACCCTGTTGGTGGTTCCAAAGAATCAGATTCGAAAACAGATGGAGAAAGTCATGAAACAAGTTAAACAATTGTACGTCTCGCTGGCTGTAATGGCCGGCGTCGGTGGCTTCGCGATGATCACACCTCGCGCTTCGGCGCTGGACGTTATTGTGCACATCGGACCGGAAGTGGTTCCCAATCCGGTCGTGTATCACTATGTGTACTATCCCGAGGAAGAAGTCTACTTCGTGCCGGAAACACGCGTCTACTGGTGGTCCGTCGGCGGAGAATGGCGTTCGGGACCGCGCGTGCCGGAGGGCATCAAGTTGGGAGTGAACGTGAAGCTTGACGTAGATGGACGGGACCCTTGGCAGCATCATACGGTAATTCATGAGAAGTTCCCCGGCCACAAGCACGACCAGCAAGACAAGCACGGTGACCACGACCACAAATAGAACACTGCCTCAAATGCCTGACCACGGGCCCGCAATTGGGCGGCCCGTGTCGATCGGCTTTCCCAGAGCAAAACCGAACCGAAGGTAATCCCGAATTACTTAAACCCGTCGTCCCGAACTCGTCTCTCGTCCCGCGGCTGATGCATATGAAAGATATGTATCATCCCGTTTCCTGTCGCACCCGGTGATATTGCGGCGCTATTCCCGCGGTCCGTCGGGCCGGCCGCATCCAGACGGGGCTACGGGATTCCCCTACAGACTATCTCCTAGACACCGATTGGACATTTTCCCCATTGCGACCGCCCGATCCCAGGCCGAAATTACTCTCGAACAATGAGAGACCTGCAGTCCGATTGACTGCGCCGGCGAAGCAGGTCGGTGTCAGGACAGTTTGACGCGGTCATCGTTGTTCGGAAGAAAAAAAGCGAGAATGGAGGGACACAAATGAAGACGAGACGCATAACAGGGTTGATCGCAACCTTGACGTTAGCGGCAGCGGTAGTGGCCGCGGCCGCCGAGGCAGACCGGTTGTCCACGGATGTCCGTGACACCATACAGATGTACCGGTCACACAGCGCGGACATGCAGCAGCTGTTCGATACCGCGTATGGGTATGCCGTCTTTCCGTCGGTCGGCAAAGGCGCGATCGGCATCGGCGGGGCGGAAGGCCGGGGCCAGGTGTTTGAAAAAGGCGCCCTGATCGGCACGGTGAAGCTGACACAGGCCTCCGCCGGCGCGCAATTGGGTGCCCAGTCGTACTCCGAAGTGATCTTCTTCGAGACGCCGAAGGCATTCGATGACTTCAGGGACGGCAAGACCGCCTTTAGCGCCGGCCTCAGCGCTGCCCTCGCCGCGAAAGGTGGCGGCGGCGAAGCGAAATACCAGGGTGGTGTGCTGGTGCACACCATGGCAAGGTCGGGCCTGATGTTCGAGGCCAGCATCGGTGGACAACACTTCAAGTTCACCGCCTTGGGCGAAAGCAGTCCGGCACCGGCGCCAGCGGCAACGCAAGCGCCTCCAGCCGGATCGGCGGCGCCGCCAGTAGCACCGTCAACACCGACGGAATAGTAAGCGCTATCTGGCTGCAGAAGTAAGCCGAGGGCCGGGTTCTGGGAACCCGGCCCTCTTTTATTGTTCGGCGAACCAACGGATCGTCACCGGCCCAATTCAGCTCGTCCGTCGCACGGGACGCACACCCTGGCTGGTACACGCGTGGTAAGCGACCATGAACACAAACAATGCGATGGCGCACAGCGGATGGACAAACCATCCGAGCAACGCCGCCAGTCCGTACGACACGACCCCAACAATCGGACGGATCACTTGCGCCCCGATGGCTTCGGCACCCACACCCGGCTGCAGCAATTCCGGATGCCGCCGCAGGTACGGGAACACCGGCAGCCACGCCGCCGACATCAGCCCGGTGACCAGCGCGTAGAGCACCACCGCCGCCTTTTGGTCCGCCAGGTTGCCCGACCTAAATGCATCGGCCATCACTCCGGTCGGAAAGGGTATCAAGGCCACGAGGCCGAGGCCGCCAAGGTTCATGCAGTTGAGTGTCAAATTGACCTTGCGGATGTATTGGAACACGCCGTGATGGTTCAGCCAGATGATCCCGACATAAAAAAATGCCAGCGCATACGAGAGATAGGCCGGCCATGCCCGGAGAAGTTCTTCCGCCAGTTTGCCTGGAACCGCGGGAGGACGATGAATTTCCAGCACCAGCAAGGTGATGATGATAGCAAACACGCCGTCGCTGAAGATTTCAACGCGGCTGGGCTCGGCAAGGCGAGGTTCGTGATCCGTCGTGGCTGGTTGGCTCATGGGTGCGATTGCCCTCTTTCGTGCAGGCGACATTAATGAGATTCGCCGGTGCCTTCAAGCCTTACGCACATCCATGCGCCGAGCAGGGCCGCCAGGTTGGCGTTGACTACTCCTCCCGCGATGACCAGAAACAGGAGCTGGTTCGGGAACAGTTCCAGCGGGACCAGCGCTAAAATGGGAATCACCCAAAACACCATCCACATCGCCAGCCCTGCCCGGAAAGCAGTCCACGATCCAGCACCATATCGGGACCGCAGGCGGGCGTAAAGCCAAACAACAAAAAAGCCCACCAGGAAATTGGCGGGGATGAACGTCGTCCAGCCCGTGGGATGTTTACCCAGCGCCGCGAACGCCGCTGTCCAACGCTCCTGAAGCACCACGCGATGCAGCGCCAACTCGCCGGCGTTGATAACAACGCCAGCCAGCAAGCCCCCCGCGATCACCCCTGGCCACTTCGTCTTTGGCGCTTGGTTCGGCACAGCCCCGCCTTCCCAACATTACGTGTCTATCAAACCAGAGCGGCGAACTTCTGGCAAGGACTGCCACGAATGCCTAGGCGCATGACCTAGGGGCAAATCGGCGGGATGCCTGATTGCTCCGGCGCGTGGCGGGGTTAGGTTTATGGTGGTTCAGAAGGATGAACGCAAAAGAAATGGAGGAAGTCATGAAACGACTACAACATCTATGGCGTTGGATGGTGGTACTGGCCGGGGTCGCCGCGTTCGCGACGATCACGTCCCGCGTTTCGGCGGCAAGCGTCATTATACATATCGGACCCGAAGTAGCGCCTGCGCCCAACGCGGTGGTGTACCATTATGTCTATTATCCCGAGGAGGAAGTGTACTTCGTGCCGGAAACTCGTGTCTACTGGTGGGTGGACGGCGGGGTCTGGCGCTCGGGGCCCGCGGTGCCGGTCAGCATCACGCTGGGAGCGAGCGTGAATCTTGACGTCGATGCGCGTGACCCGTGGCGGCATCACGAGGTGATCGTCGCGAGATATCCGCGCCACAAACACGAGCAGCGCGAGGAACGACGCGAGGAAAAACGTGAAGAGAGACACGACCGCGACCACGACTAGGAATTGTGTCGCAAATACCTGATCGTGGGGGCTAACAACAGTCCGACCGCATACGAGTCCTCGTTAGGGACAGAGTCGCGTACCGCAGCGTGAGACGCGACGAAGTTCCCTGACGGGGGCAAAGGATTTCGCGGTCCCGCGCGGTGGGAAAAGCGCGTTGCATTACCCGCGGAACATAAAGTACGCGGCGCCGATGAGGCAGAGACCCGCCCACAGGAAATCGAGCTTGAGCGGTTGGCGCATATAAAAATAGGCAAACGGCGCGAACACGGCGAGCGTGATGATTTCCTGCGTCACTTTCAATTGCGCCAGGCTCATCGTGGTGTAGCCGATGCGGTTGGCGGGGACCTGGAGCAGATACTCGAACAACGCAATCCCCCAGCTCAGGAGCGCGGCGATATACCACTTCTTGTCCCCCCAGTTTCGCAAGTGGGCGTACCACGCAAAGGTCATGAAGGTGTTTGAGCAGGTCAACAGCACCACGGTCCGGTAAACGATGGGTAAATTCATGGCGTCAGAATAATGAAAGCCCGTCTCCCACCGCAAGCAGAACGGCGTCCTACAGAGGCATCTCGTAGTAGATCAGCGGCACGCCGCGGTAGGTGACGTGCCCCATTTCCCGGTAGCCGCACTTGGCGTAGAATTCGCCGGCGCCACCGGGCAAATCGTAGACATCGAGCCAAATGGCGTCACCCGGCCACACCTTGACGACGCGTTTTACATCCTCCAGCATGGCGCGGCCGACACCGTGCCTTTGCCGATCGGGTTCTACGGCCATCGCGAGAAGATAGAGCGGTCGTTGACATTTCGTGAAGTATGACCGATCGATCGACCACGGCTTCTTCGTGGTCAATTGAAGCGTCCCGATGATCGTTCGCGCGTCTCGAACGATGTAAACACGGCCGGTGCGCATGGCGTACAAGACGCCTTTCTCGGTCACGGTTGACGTCCAGGGCCCGCGCCCGAAATCACGCGTGAGCTTCTCATGGGTCGCCATCCGCAACTTCGCAATGGCTTTGGCCTGTGCCGTCGTCGCCTGTTTCAGCGTGACGTTCACTTCCGAGCATGGCGGCCTGCGGCCCGGCTCACAGACGGCCCTCTTCGTCGTCGTACACGTCGAAGAAGAACCGCACCCGGTTCGGATGCGGACAGAATCGCGGGATGTACGTCTCGTAGTATTCGAGGTAACTGTCCGCCAATTCGCTGAGCAGCTTGCACTTCATCTCGTGGTTCCAACGGATGATCGCCGCGGCATCCTTCACCTTGGACTGCTCGCGCAACCATTGTGCCACTTCGTCGTCGCTCGCTCCGGTCGCGACGAATTCCTTGAACGGCGTGGGCGCAATTCCTGTGAACTGCCACAGGAACGCCGAAAGGCCGCACGGGTGAAAATTGTATTCGCCGTTGATGCCCAGCAGGAACGCCCGGCATTTCACGAGGCTGCGCATGGCAATCACATAACCGCCGAGTTTTTCGTGCGGGCTGGGCGGTGGTTGTTTGCGAAGGTCTTTGACAAGGGCCTGGAGCTTGGGGGCATTCATGGTGTTGAGTCTCTTCGTTTACTGTCCCGTGGTGAGGACGACGCGAAACCGCGCCTTCCCGCTCATCATGCGGTCGTAGGCTTCGCTCACCCGCTCCAGTGGGAAGACTTCATTCATCGACCGCACGCCGGAAAGCACGCTGAACGAAAGCGTATCCTGCGAATCGATCGACGTGCCGGAATACCAGCCCCTGACCGACAGCATTCCGCCAATCATCGGGAATGGGGATATCGACAGCATCGGCGGCGCACCCAGGATCATCAGCGTCCCGCGCGACGCCAGGCCACCAAGCGTGGCGCTCATCGCATCGCCGTTCGTCACAGTCGCCAGCACAACTTTCGCGCCGCCCAGTTTCGTCAGTTCCACCGCCGGGTCCTGTGATTGGCTGTCAATGTAATGCCATGCACCGAGCTGACGGGCTAGCGGTTCCTTGTCCTTGCCGCGCGCAATCGCCACTGTCTTGAATCCCATCTTGACCGCAAACTGCACGCCGAGATGGCCCAGCCCGCCGATCCCCAACACCGCGACCAGATCCCCTCCGCGCGCGCCGCTATTGCGTAGCGCGTTAAAGGTCGTCACACCCGCGCACATCAACGGGGCGCCATCGACCTCCGACAATCCCTCGGGCACGCGCGCCACCGCTTCGGCCGGCGCGATCATATAATCTGCGTAACCGCCGTCGGTGGTGATCCCCGTGATCTGCGTGGATGTCTGGCAGGCAAAAAAATCTCCCCGCCGGCAATTATCACAGTGGCTGCAGTATCCGCCGTTCCAGCCCACACCCACCCGCTCGCCCGGCGTCCAACCAGCGACCTCGGGACCGACCGCATCCACCAGCCCGATGACCTCATGCCCGGGAACTCGCGGGTATTGGATGCCCGGCATCAAACCTTCCTTGGCCAGCACATCACTGTGGCAAACGCCACAAGCCTGGACCTTAATGCGCACCGATCCGGCGCGGGGTGTTGGAATTTCTCGTTCGACAATCTCAAATGGCCCTTTGGGGCGGGAAATTTGTGCCACTCGCATCTTCGCCATAATTGCCTCCAATCGTCCTTTCAACCAGCCGTTGTAATCCTGACAGTAGTCTCAGGATAAACTCTGTGCAAGGGGACACGCAGCAGATGCAATGAGTGGTCGGGAACTGGGGGTTGATGTAGCTCGTTGGTTTCCTTCCGCGGGGGGCGGTTCGCAACTACCCGCCGCCCCCCGCTGGATAAGGAACTACTCGCCTGCCACCGAACAAAGTATGGCCGAGGCATATGGTGGGATGGTTGCGAAATTGTTACAACTGCGTGAAGACCCACGGGAGAGCCAGTGCCCTAGTACCCGGACTTGTACCCACCCTTGGGTTCGACCTTTAAGGTCGGTTCCCCGCCCTGGGCCTCTGGCGGTCGGGCCTGATTATCAGGGATTTGGGTGTCGATAAGTTTGCCGTCGGTACCGATGATGAAAGTTTTTTCCTGGCCGTTGAATGACACAGCGGCTTCGTAATACGACTGGCCATCTTCGGTGACGTCGGCGATGGACTCGATCCTGCCCTTGGCGGCGTTTTGTTGGATCGTCTTTTGCACCGCGGCCGAGAGATTGGTCAGGGCCATTTCCTCGGCCCGCAGCAGCAGTTTGCCGTCGGGCGCGACCTCGATCTGCCACTTCCTCTCCCCTTTCGCGCATTCCACACCGTAGGCGATTCGGCGATCCACGGTCTCCTTCCGCATCTTCACAATCTTGCCGTCGCCGACCTGTTCCTTAACAGTTTTCTGGACCGCCTTGGGGAGCTTGGTGACATCAAACACCTCATCGCTCTTCGCGTGGGAACTCGTTACCAGTCCCATGGCAAGAATGAACGGGGCCAGCCTGAATACTATACGATACTGGTGCATGGCATGCCTCCGCGCCGCAGTTTCTATTCCTTCGCCTTGGTCAGATAGGCAATGAATTTTTTCTCGAACACCTGAGGGTCGCTCGATTTGGTACCGTACACGTCCCGCCACGCGGAATCAAATCGCGCGCCCTCGCTCTGGAGTTTCAGAAACTTCATCAACGGCCCGATCCCGCCGTGGAAGTAGTACAGGAAACTGATCAGCCGCTCCGATTCGGTATAGAACGCCGTCACCTCATCCGTCGTCCTCGGATAATCGACCGCACTGGTCAGGGTGTCCAGCGGGATGTATTGGTCGCGGTTCAGGTGATCGTGCACGTTTTGGAGCGTGTAATTGCGCTCCTTGAGGTAGGTGCGGTAGAGGCGGAAGCCTTCGAATTCGGCAAGCCCTTCGTTGAGCCACAACGGGATGTCGCCAGCCACGAACCGATGCAGCACGAGATGGGTCATCTCGTGCGGCAGCGTGGTGCCCTGGAACTTGAAATTCGGACGCGACCAAAAGAAGAGTTCGCGTCCGGTGCACCAGCCGCCTGTCCAGGATTCCATCCTGCCCTCGCCGACAAAGTGCTGCCAGGCCGGTTGGTTGAGGAACACGTAGACCTGGCATTTCCGCTCAAATGAATCCTGCGTGATCCCCAGGTCCTTCTTGATTTCCGCATACGACCACTCCGCCACGCCCACGAGCTGCGTGACCGCAAAGCCTGCCTCGGTGTGAAAAATGAAATGCTCGGACTCGCTGTGCTGCCAGGTGATGGACTTGATGCCCAGGGCCGTGTCCCCCTGACGCGACACGGTGTGCTCGCTCAGTTCTTCCAGCGGCGCCAACTTGAGACGGTACACGCCGGGGGGCGATGTGTCGTCCTCCCCTTGAGCGACGGGGTGGATCCCACAGAGGATTGCGCCAACCAGGCCCACGAGCGCTCCGAAACGTTTCATCGGCATCTGTATAAATGCCGCCTGCTGCCAGTTCCAGTGAAATCGACAACGACGTCAGGACACACGCTTTACCGCGTGACTTGTTTTCGCGGCGCGTCGGGGTCGAGGTCACGCAGATACTGGAACGAGAGGATACCCGAAGCGTGGCCGTCGCCCCATTGCGGTTGGATGGCGTAACCGCCGACGTACTGCCAGCCGCGCAATTCAAAACTCGCGGGCGTGAGCTTCTGCGGAGGCGGTTTATACTCGACCATGACGTTCGTCTCGCCCTTGCACATCGCGCACGGACAGGCGCGGCGCAGCGTTTCGAAGTCGAAATAGCTCTCATGCCCATCCTCCCACACGATGGCGAGGATGTTGTTCACGGTCTCAATGTTTTTTGGCTTCACTTCGCCTTCGTTTTCTCCGGCCACGGGCAGAGTTTGTTAATCGAACAATTCGGGCAATTGGGGTTCCTGGCCCGGCACACGCGCCGCCCGTGGAACTGTAGCAGGTGGCAGAACTTCGTCCACTCCTTCCGCGGCACGATCTTCACGACGTCGGCCTCGATCTTGTCCGGCGCATCCTGGTTCGTCAACCCGAGCCGTTGCGACAGCCGCCATGTATGCGTATCGACCACGATGGCCGGTTGCCCAAACGCGTTGGCGAGGATGGCATTGGCGGTCTTGCGCCCGACGCCGGGTAGTTTCAGGAGATCGTCGATGTTGTCGGGAACCTGGCCGCCGAAGTCTTTCACCAACATCGCGCAAGCTCCCTGAATCGAGCGTGTCTTCTGGCGGAAAAAATTGATCCGGCTTACCTGTTTCTGGAGGACCGATTCCTTCTCGTTGGCGTAAGCGGCCGCCGTGCGATACTTGCGGAAGAGTTCCGGCGTCACGACATTGACGAGATCATCGCGCGCCTGCGCAGCGAGGATCAGCGCGATCAGCAACTCGAGAGGGTCCGAGAAATCCAGCGCCAGCTTTGCGTCTGGATGCGTGCGCTTAAGAAGCGCAATGATCTTCCTGACCCGCACCCGCTTCGATCCGTGAGACTCCCTCGCCATGGCGCATCATCAAGGAGAGCCAATGATCTGCTGGAAGCGGGGATTGCCGCGCAGGCTGTTGAATTGCTGGTCGCTGGCGGCCTGCGCCCGAAGTTGCGGTGCCAGTGCAATGGCCTTTTCCAGCATGGGGAGCGCGGCATCGGCGTTGTTTGCCATGGTGCGCATCACGGCCAGGTAATAGTATCCCCGCGGATCCTGCGGCGCCCGCTGCGTCATGGTCTCCAGCGCATTCAAGGCCGCCTCGTGCTGACCCATGTTCCAGTACACCTGGGCCGTCTGCAAAAAGGCGTCGGCAGGGATGTCTTTCTGTTGCAGATAACTTCGCAATAGCTGGATAATCCGTTCGTTCTGGCCGGCTTTTGAGTACGCTTGGGCCAACTGGGTCAACAACCCGAAGTCGCGCGGGCTGTTCGAGTAAGCCGCTTCGAGTTGGGGGATGTCCTGGCGCGACTGTTTGATGCCTTTGATTTGGTCGATGGCCCCCGTAATCTTGTCGTTGAGCGGGTCAAGCTTCTGTAACGCCTCGAGGGTCGCCAGGGCATCATCGGTGCGGCCGAGTTCCATGTAGAGTTGCGCGAGCCGGAAATTGCCTTCGGGACTTTCCGGGCAAAGTTGCAGCGCCTGTTTGAACGCGTATTCCGCTTCCACCGCCATCTGCCGCGAGGCATAGAGCCCGCCGATGGCCGAACGCAGTTTGGAGAACGTCTTCTGGGCGTCGCTGTCGTGATGGAACTGCGGGCGCGCACTGAGCTCCTCGCAGAGCTTGTCCCAATAAGCCTTGTCTCTTTTGACGATTCCCTCCCAAAGCTGCGGGTCTTGCTGGGGACCGGGCAGAGGGTCGTGGTTGATCTTCATGATGATCCCGGCCGGCGTGAGATACGGGTACATCCATGGGATGACGTAGCTCTCCTCGACGTAGAACGAATGCTTGTCCTTGGCATGGTCGAAGATCCACTTCGTGAGAATGCCGTTGATGTTCATCACACCGGCCACGCCGCGTACCTGCACCGCGCCGCCTTCGATCGTGACATTCTCGTCGGCGCTGAGGTGCTCACCGTGCGCCTGGCGGGTCTGCACGTTGTTGATATACTCCTGGAACGCATGTTGCGTGTCCAACTCACTGGGAATCCAAATCGGTTCCTTGGGATACATGGTGTCGCGATGGAGGTGGGTCCAGCCCCAGCGAAACACCGCTCGCTGCCAGGGCAGGCGGCGTTCGAGTGTCGATGGGTTGTTGGGATCGGGCCGCGTGTAATCGTAATGGTCGCGGATGTAGGACATATACGTGCTGTCAGCCAGCGCGTTTTGCGTGATGATGTACACGTCGCGACGATCAAAATTCGGGCTGCCTTCCGGGTCGAAATGCGGATCGCGGTAGCGGTCGCTGGGGGGCACGCGACTCTCGCAGAAAATCATATACGTCGGCACGAAGCGGCCCGGATCCGTTCCGCCGTAGAGGACGGCGTCCTTATCCATGTCCGGATAACCACCCAAGGGACGGAACATGCGGTAGCCGAATTGGTAGCCAAAGTCGTGGTCCCGCTGGTCGCAGGTACCGCGGTTGCGTTCGAAGGAAATCACCGGCGACGCCAGCAACGCCACGCACAACCCGCGCATGACTGTGCGCGGAAACTCCCGCCAATGGGCCAGCACCCATGCCGCTGATAGCGCCATCCCATATCCAATCATCATGGCAAAGAATCCATGCGCGGGCGCGAAAAACTTGATGTTGATCTCCTGGTTCTGCTTGTCGACACCCGGATTGATGATCATCAACAGGACAAAGCTTGTCGTCAGGAACGATAGCCACACGAATATCAGCCAGGCGCGGGCGCGCCCGTGCAGATCCTTCCACCACCTGATCAGCATCGCCAGTGTTCCAAACGCGAACAAGACGATCGGCAGGCCGAGCAGGAAATCCTTGTCGAATCCCAGCGGCAGGCTGAACTGCTGCAAGAGCGCCCGCGCAAAGAGCCCGGTCTGAATCCAGAATTCCTTGCGCCAGGGTGGGGATAAATTCAACCTCTCGTATTGGCCGCGCGTGAAGGTATGGAGAAAACCCTGCTTCGTATACGCATAACCCCAATTCATCGGCGGGTTCGTCGATGATGAGACCGACATGTAGAAGTAGCAACTGCAGCCGATAAGAAACGCCGCGGTACAGATCAATGCCCGCTTCCAACTCAGCCATCCTTCGTTCCCCATCCAGACCAACATGAGTATGGCCAGCGCCGCCGGCATGAAAATCAAAGCGGTTGCGGCAATCGGCGGGCCGAAAAGAATGAACATGTTCACTTTCTGCGCCAGGACATCGCCATTGGGTCCCGTCTGCAACCACGCGTCCACGTACGCGCTGGCCGCCAAACCAAGCAGGGCCGCAACGGTGAGTTCCCAAAACGCAGATAACGCCGGCATCACCACGGCCATCCGCCATGGCCGCCTGTCCCACACCGACAAGAGTCCCAGGGCGAACGCGCCGGGTATGAACGCCGCGGCCATCACGACGATTGTCTGGTGGACACAAAGACCCAGCGCATAGAAGAGGATCGTCGCGTACAGGAATCCGTACCGTTGCGGCCGCATCATCCACGCAAAAAACGTGCAGGCCGTGATGATGAACATGAACAGGTTCAGGATGCGCATCTCGGGCACGCAGGCCCACAACCAGACGCCGCGATTAAAGCCGAAGAGCAGCGCCACCGCCGACCCGATCGTCAGCGCCATCCAGTGCTTCATGGAATCTTCGATGTCCTTCGCCCAGGTCACCGAGCGCAGCAACATCATGATCGACCGCGTCATCAGCAGTGTCATCACGCCGACCACCAGCGCGCCCGTCAGTACCGACATCAGGCAAATCCGATACGCGGGATTGCCGATCGGTACCAAATGGCGCCACACCCATCCCAGGAACGCCCACAATGGATATCCCGGCGGATGCGGCACGCCGAAATTGAAAGCACCCGTCACAAGTTCGCCGGAATCCTCGAGTGTCACCTCGGGGGACATGAAATAAAGGAATGCAAACCCGGATATCAGGAACGTGATGATCGCTGCAATCCAATCCTGTGGCGTGAAGAAAGCGTGCAGGCTTTGCGGTGGCTCCGGCGGCGTCACGGGTACCGGCGCTACTGGGGTGGGAGTTGGAATTGTCAGCTTGCGGTTTTTCTTGCCCATATATTGTTACTCGTCAGTGTCGCGGGTGTGGCCTTAGCGTCGGATTTGAATATTCGTAAGTGTTGATGGTGAGCGCAGCACAACCACGGTGTTCTCTCCCATTGGGCAAGCCGCTGCGAGTTTGGTCTCCCAAAGGGCGAGCGATGGCCACAGCCCGTTGCTGGCCGCGACTGCTGCCGTATTGGCTTGGGACGCCGGCTGCGGGGATCGGGGCAGCCAATACCCACCTGCCAACAATGCAAGCGACAAGGCACCGGCCAGAGCGGCCTGAAAACCGGTTCGGTGAATGTACTGCCAGAACGCCGAGGAGCGTCCGGTTTTCGGTCGTTGCATCTCATGCAAAATGGACCGGCGGGCCGTCGCCGGCAGACGCGATGGACGCAGGGTATTGAGTTGATGTTCCAACGTGTCGAATGGTGTACTCATGGTGTGCCCGCCTTTGCAAGTTGTTGCCGCAACGCAGCGAGTGCCAACCGATAGCGGGAGGCGACCGTGTTTGGCGATTCGTCGGTCACCGTGGCAATCTGCTGAAATGTCAGCTCGCCCCAAATTTTCAATGTGAGGACCTCCCGTTGCTCGACGGGGAGCTCCCGAATCGCAGCCTCCAACTTCGCCTGCTCCTCGGCTCTCTCCAGCGGGGATTCAAACAACGGCGGCTGCTCGTACAGGGACTCCCCGGCTGCCGCCTCACGTCGCCAGCGACGCACCGCCTGCCGCTTGCGGTCGAGCACAGTATAGCGCACGGCGGAATAGCAAAGCGCCGGCAGATCCGGTTCGGTGACGCCATTGTTCGCATGTTTGCGCCAAACGCGGAGGAACGCCTCCTGCACCACGTCGGCGGCATCGGCGTCGTTGCGGCACAACTGGCGCGCGTACAAAAAAAGGCCGTCTCCACACTGGTGGAGCATCCGTTGCCACATGATCCCATCTGTTGCATTGTCCGTCACACGGTTGACGCCCTGCCAAAGGTTAATCGTCGCTGAGGGCGTCATTTGTCACCACAAACACAAATCATGGTCGGCTTGCTGGTTCCTGGTTTACCGGCTGCTCCACGCGACGCATCGCCTGAAGGTTCCTGACGTAGGCTTCGAGCCGTTTCTCTTCGTCCGCGATATGGCGCACCCGCAGCATCGAGCGCACCCGCACCATCAACTCCAGCGCATGGATCGGCTTCGCGAGAAAATCGTCCGCGCCCGCGATGATGCTCTCCTCCAGCGCCCGTTTCGAGTCCAATCCGGAGACAACGATGATGCGAATGTCCCGCGTGCGCGCGTCCGCCCGCAATTGCTGGCACACCTCGATGCCGGACATTTCGGGCATCATGATGTCCAACAGCAATAAATCCGGTTGTTGCTCCCGCGCCACCCGCACGGCCTCGGCGCCATCGCCGGCGGTGAGCACCTCGTGCCCCAGTTCCGCCAGCAAGCTGCCTTCGTATTCGCGTATCTGCGGTTCGTCATCTACCACCAGGATTTTCGCTCGTATCGGTGCTCGATCCATATCGTTCCTCGTTTCGTCCTAATGTCGGAAGTGTCGGATTCCGGTGAAGACCATCGCCAGGTTACGTTCATCTGCCGCTGCAATCACCTCGGCATCGCGCACGCTGCCACCCGGCTGGATGACTGCGGTCGCCCCGGCCTCAGCCGCCGCGATTACCCCGTCAGGGAAGGGGAAAAAGGCGTCGCTGGCAACCACACTGCCGTCGAGGTCAAGCCCGGCTTCCCCGGCTTTCCAGACCGCGATCTTCGAGGAATCCACGCGACTCATTTGACCCGCGCCAATGCCCAATGTTCGACTTCCATGGGCGTCAAACCGCGCAAAAACAATGGCGTTGGATTTTACATGCTTGACCACCCGCCACGCGAACAAGATCGCGTGCCGCTCCTCATGCGTCGGATGACGTTTCGTGACGACTTTCATATCGTCCGCCGAGACGAGCCGCGCATCGCGCTCCTGGGCGAGCAACCCGCCCGTGACGGAACGCAACGCCACGCCCGTGGTGGCCGGCCGCAGTTTCTTGATGAGCCGCAGGTTTTTCTTCTTCTGCAGGATCGCGAGGGCGCCGGGCTCAAACTCCGGCGCGACAATCACCTCGCTGAAGATCTCCGCAATCGCCGATGCGATAGCCGCGTCGAGCGGGCGATTCACTGCAATAATGCCCCCGAACGGCGCTTGTTTGTCGGTCGCATAAGCCAGGTTCCAGGCCTCAAGCAATGTCGCCGCACTACCCACGCCGCACGGGTTCGTGTGCTTGATAATCGCCACCGTGGGTTCTTCAAATTCGGTCACCAGTTCGGCGGCGGCAGTGAGATCGAGAATGTTATTGTAAGAAAGCTCCTTGCCGTGGAGTTGCTGGAAGTGCTCAAAGAAATCGCCGTACAACGCCGCCTGTTGATGCGGGTTCTCGCCGTACCGCAGTTCCTGCGCTTTCTTCAGCGACAACTGCAGCGTCTCGGGCAGCTCGCTCCTTCCCTTTCCCGTGTCCCCCTTCGCCCGCATTCGCTCGGCGTGCAGGTGTCGGGCAATGGCCCCGTCGTAACGCGCCGTCGTCTCGAAAACCTTCACTGCCAGTTTCCAGCGGAACATTTCGCAGGTGTTGCCGTCGTGTTCCTTGAGGTCCTTGAGTACCGCGGGGTAGTCGGCGGGATCGACAACGGCGGTGACGCTGGCGTGGTTCTTCGCGGCGCTGCGCAACATACTCGGCCCGCCGATGTCAATATTCTCGATGGCTTCGTTCAACGAGACGCCCGGCTTGGCTGTCGTCTTCTCAAACGGATAAAGATTGACCACCACCAGATCGATGGGCTGGATGCCCTGCTTGGCCGCCTGCGCCTCATGCTCGGCGTTGCCGCGAATATAGAGCAGACCCCCGTGCACCTTCGGGTGCAGCGTCTTCACGCGGCCATCGAGCATCTCGGGAAAGCCGGTGAACTCGCTGATTTCGACGACCGGAATGCCGGCGTCCTTGAGAGTGCGGGCCGTCCCGCCCGTCGAAATGATCTCGATCCCAAACGCCTGCAGTTCCTTCGCAAAATCAACCAGCCCGGTCTTGTCCGAAACGCTGATGAGCGCCCGTTGGATTCTGCCCATAACCCGCCGAGGGTAACGGATGCCGGGGTGACCTTCAATCGAATTTCGACCCGGGCAATTCCGCCCGGATCAGCCTCCAACCCGCGTCATCCTTGCGGAAAAATAACCGTATCTGCCCGCTGTGGACTTCTTTTTCCGAGGAACCTCCTTTGGCCCTGACGATTACCTTCGCGATGAATTCTGCCTGCGCCTTCCGATGCTCGGGATCGATGGTGACAGTCAGCTCGCTGACATGAATGGATACCGAGTCATAAGGTGAGCGAAACGCGAGGACCTCGCCCAGCAGCGTGGACTTGTCCATGCCCGAATCATCGCTGTAATCAGCCGCCACGGCATCCGAAAGCCGCAACAAATTCCCTTTCTCCACTGCGCCCGACATGACGGTAATCTGCTTTTTGACGCGCATCTCGTCGGTCACGAACACTCGTTGCCAGACCTGCCAGATTACGAGCGCGGCAATCCCAACCATTATGACTCGCGACAGCCATTTCATCATTTTCGCCCGTCACTCAATTACGACCACCGGCTTGCCCCTGCGGACTTCACCGATGAGATAGGATTTCACACCGGCGCGTGACGCGACCTTTTGGACTGTCGCCACTGATTTCGGATCGACGATGCACACCATGCCGATGCCCATGTTGAACACGCGGTGCATCTCCTCATCGGTCACACCGCCGCCTTCCTGGAGCAGTTTGAAAATAGGTAACACGTCCCACGAACCGGTGTATATGACCACGCTGCAATTCTTCGGCAGTACCCGTGGGATGTTGTCATAGAATCCGCCACCCGTGATATGCGCGATCCCATGTATGGCGTTTCGAATTTCGGTTTTCGAATTTCGGATTTTCCTTATGATTGGCCAGTAGTTGCGATGTACCTTGAGTAGCTCTTCCCCGAACGTGCAGCCAAGTCCGCTATGGTAATCATCCAGCCGCGCCCGCATCTGCGCGAAAAGAATCTGCCGCGCGAGCGAATAGCCATTGGTGTGCAACCCTGTACTGGCCAGCCCGACGATCGCGTCACCCGGGCGGATGCTCGAGCCATCAATGATCTGGTCGCGTTCCACCACGCCAACAATCGTGCTCACAAGATCATAATCACCCGCCGCATACATACCGGGCATCTGCGCCGTCTCGCCACCGATCAACGCGCAGCCCGCCTCCGCGCACGCCTTGACCAGTCCATCGATAATCTGGTTGAACACGCGCGGCGACAGTTTGCCCATGCCGATGTAATCCAGGAAAAATAAAGGCTCTGCGCCAACTGCTGCGATGTCGTTGACGCAATGATTGACAAGGTCCTGCCCAACCGTGTCATGCTTGTTCAGCGCAACCGCGATTTTCAACTTCGTCCCGACACCGTCCATGCTGCTCACCAGCACCGGCCGTTTGTGCTTCTTCAAATCGAGCGCAAACAATCCCCCAAACCCGCCAATCGCCCCCAGCACCTCAGGTCTTAGCGTCTTGCGAACCTTCTGCTTCAGCCCACCTTTCAACGTGTCTGCGAGATGAATGTTCACACCTGAACTGGTGTAAGCGCCTTCGGTTGTCTTTGGGTTATTCACAACAGCGGTCGCTGCGTATCGTCATGCACCAGATCCGAGACCGGGCGGCGGTATTTGGTGCGGCGCTGTTCCATGATAAATTTGTCATGCTCGGATTCGACAGGCGAAGGATAATTGCCGGTGTAACAGGCGGTGCAGAATTCGTTCGCGGGCAGGCCAGTGGAGGCGATCATGCCGTCCAGCGAGAGATAGCCGAGCGAGTCGGCACCGAGGAATTCGCGGATCTGCTCCTGCGAATTGTTCGCGGCCATCAACTCCTTGCGCGTCGGGAAATCGATGCCGTAGGCGCAGGGCCATTTGTGCGGGGGGCAACTGACGCGCATGTGGACTTCTTTCGCGCCGGCTTCGCGTAGCGTGACCACGCGCGCCCGCGCCGTCGTGCCCCGCACGATCGAATCATCCACCACCACGACGCGTTTGCCCACGACCATTTCCTCGATGAGGTTGAGCTTCACGCGCACGCCAAAATCGCGAATGAGTTGGGTCGGCTGCAGGAAGGTGCGGCCAACGTAATGATTGCGAACGAAGGCGTTGCCAAAATCGATCCCGCTTTCCTCGGAAAAACCCATCGCCGCCCAATTGCCGCTGTCGGGCACGGGAATCACGAGGTCCGCCTCGACGGGATGCTCGCGGGCCAGTTGGCGGCCCAGATTGATGCGGACCTGCGCGACGTTCTTGTTGAAGATGTCGCTGTCGGGCCGCGCGAAGTACACGTACTCGAAAATGCAGAACGCGTGCGGCTGCTGCGAGCCGGCCCAGGGATTGACCGAACGCACGCCCTGCTGGTTGATGACGACGATTTCGCCGGGGGCAAGGTCGCGCACATACTCGGCATGGATGAGGTCGAGCGCGCACGTTTCGCTGGCCAGCACGTAGGCGACGCCGCCATCGCTGCCGTCTTCTTTTGGCGCGGCGAGTTTGCCCAACACCAGCGGGCGAAATCCGAATGGATCGCGGACGCCGATGAGTTCATCCTCACCCATGATGACCAACGAATACGCGCCCTGGATTTTGCGCATGACGGCTTCGAGGGAGTGGGCCCGATCGTCATTGGACGGACGCGCGAGCAAGTGCAGGATGATCTCGCTATCCACCGTCGTCTGGAAAATCGACCCCTGCTCTTCGAGTTCAGCGCGGAGCCTTGAAGCGTTGGTGAGGTTGCCGTTGTGACCGATGGCAATCTGCCCGCGCGCGCAATCGACGACGAGCGGCTGAGCGTTCTTGATGTTGGAACTGCCCGTGGTGGAGTACCGAACGTGGCCGATCGCGAGAGGACCGGGCAACGAACGCAGGATGGTTTTGTCGAACACCTGGCCGACGAGCCCCATGCCCTTGTAGGTGCGCAAGTCGATGCCGTCGGAGGCCGTGATGCCCGCGCTTTCCTGGCCGCGATGCTGTAGCGCGTACAGCCCGTAATACGTCAACTCCGCCGCATTCGGGTGTCCGTAAACCCCAAACAGGCCGCAATAATGCCGTGGGTGCGTGCTTTCTTCCGGGTTCATTCCTCGGTCAACTCGCCTCGACGAACGCAAGCCGTCGAGAGTTTCACTTTCGTCGAAACGTTTAGTCCAACAAGAGGCAAATAGCAAGGAGCAACCCCCGGGCGGGGTGGAACCAACTCGCTAACGGGAACGCGTCGCTGGATGGGACGCCTGGGTGGGTTACCTGGAGGCGATAACAGGTGCTTCGGTGGCGGATCTTTTTTCGAGGACTTCCTCCACCATCTTCAAAAGCTCGTCATTCTTGAATGGCTTTGGGAGAAACCGATCGACCCCGGTGTGGAAGCTTTCCGGAAGCTCGGTCAGGCGCAGCCCGGACATGGCCATAATTTTCAGGGCTGGGTTCAGTTTGCGCAAAAACTCGAGGGTCTCGGCGCCGTTGAATCGCGGCATATTGTAGTCGAGCAGCACAAGGCGGACATCCTTGGGTGCGTAGCGCACCATGTCGAGACCCTTCGGGCCGGTGGCGGAGGTCAGCACGTTGTATCCCGCTTCGCTTAAAATGAGCCGGAGCGTTTCCAATAAGCTCGGTTCGTCATCAATGACCAGGATCGTGCACTTGGTTTTGGTCTCGCCAACGGAACCGGCGCCGCCATTGGATTCGTCGTCGGGATGCCGTTCTGTATGTTGGCCCCCGCCACTATTGCTGAACAACGCGACTGCTGCGCTGAAGATGCCCATATGCTTTTTCCTTAATCGTCTTTAACGTTCACACGGCAACCAGGGCTTGATTGTGCAGGGTTTATGCCAGAAAACCACAGCGCTGCGGCAAGACGTTACCGATTTAGGAAGGCTTCAAATCACTTCTGTAACCATCTGCCTGTCAGGCAGTTGGTTGCGGCAACCAATCGAATGGAAGCAACGGTTTCATTGACCAATGAGAATGATCGAGCCTTCGGGAGCTGGTACGCCGCCCGCGTTTTCAACCGTGACGGCAAACTTGTCGATGCACGCAATGTCCTTGACCAGCTTGACCTGCAAATTGCCGTGACCCGATTCGTCCGTCCAGCCGATGCCGGCCGGGACTGGCGGTGCACTGCCGCAGATCGCCCAAAGCTCGAGGCACTTCCCCTGACCCTCGACGACGGGTATGAGATTGGAGACAACCATGAGCCCCGTCTTTTTCTCGTTCTGCCAGTAAACTTTGGCGGTCGCTTTCGCCTGTCCTTTCGGGTCGGCCAGTGGCGCGATACGAACCGCAGGATCCGTGAAGATCTCCAGCGAAGCGGTTTGCTCGTTGACCTTCTTTAAGAGTGAAGCGGTTTGCAAATTTTGTTGTTCGAGCTGTTCACGCATCCGATCCGCGGCATGCTGCAATTGGGTCTTTTCGGCATCGAGTTCCGCGTTGGCCGCGCGCAAGGTATTAAGGCTCTGTTGCTGCTCGACGTTCTCGACACGAAGCTTGACGAGTTGCTCCTGAAACTGCTGCGCCTGCGCTTGAAGACGGGTGGTAAGATTGGTGATGCCGCCATGTTGCTCGTCATACTTGGTGAGAAGCTTGTTGTAGTCTTCTGTCATTGCCTGCCGCAAACGCGTCATCTCTCGAAGCTGGCTGTTCGCGCTGATCAACAGTACCGCCAGCACGGCGGCGGCGGCCCAGGGAATGCCGCGGAGGATGAGCAGGCCAAGGTTGAAACCTTCACTCTCGCGGCGTTCGGCAGCTGGTGCAGATACGGGCGCGGCCGTGGGCACCGGCGCGGGAACGCGTACCGGCACGCGAGTCGGCGCCGCCACGGGTGCGGACGCTGGCGTTTCAACCGGGCGTTTCTTTTCCTCTATCGCCGTCAGGATACGGTCGTACACCGCCGGCGACGGCCGCGCGGACGGAGCGGCCAGCGCCATTTGGTCAGCGATTGCCTGGTATTCCGCAATCTCGGCCCGGCAGCGTTCGCGGTTCTCGGCGATATACCGCTCGAAGTTGTACAGTTCGTCGCCGTCAAGCGCGCCAATGACATAGAGCGGAAGCATCTCGCGAAACGTGTCGTGCGTCATGGCGTGCGCCCCTCTCTCCCGGCGGTGACGCTGCCGAGTTGCTCGCGAAGACGGATCATACCGGTGCGGATCCTCGTTTTCACAGTCCCGAGCGGCTGGCTGAGTCGCTGGGCAATTTCAAATTGGGTCAACCCGCCAAAGTAGGCCATCTCGATGGGCACGCGCTGCTCGTCCGGCAGCTTGCCCAGGGCGTCTCGCACGGTCTGTTGCGCCTCGGAGGCGACCGCGTCCTCGGCCGGCGTCGTGGCCGTCGTGATTTGCGATTCGTCTTTCCCGGCCGATTCGGCGAGACGGGCGCGTGTCTTGCGCGACCGGAGTCGGTCAATCGCGCGGCTCCGAGTAAGCATGATGAACCACCCAAGCGGTTTGCCGCGTTGGTCATCGAACGAGGCGGCGGTCTTCCAAACCTGGACGAAAGTTTCCTGCAGCACGTCTTCAGCCTCGCTGCGATCACTGAGAATCTTCACTGCGAGGGCGAAAAGGAGCGGGCTGTGCTGCGTGTAAAGCTGCCGAAATGCGTCTTTGTCACGGGCGGCCACGGCGCGCAGCAACGCGCCATCATCCCGGACCTGCGTCGCAGAGACATTCCCGCCGCTTTGGCCATCGGACATCGCGGCACTGTAACAACCGCGCGAAAAGCTGGCGAGCGAAAAAGACCGCTGCCGGTATGTCTGAGAAGCCACTCTGTCGAACGGGATTCTTCGCTTAAAAAACGGATCGTCTCCGGGGATTGAAGCGCACAGGGGTTCTGTGTGTTGGCGTCGTGTGAATTGCATGGATGTACCTGTTTCGGCGTTGACGCTCTGGCTTTCCCTCCGCGACTTTCACGGACCACGAAAGGGAGGCCATGAACACGACGGGCACCGCACACCGCCGATGGGGATGAGTCGGCGGGTGCTGCGCTCTTTCGAGGCGGCCACCGGGCACATTCCAGTTTCCGTTCATTCGTTTCATCCTTGTTTTGGACGGCGTCATCAGCCCTGTTATTCAATAGATACTACGAGGGACGCACCCGCATGGATTGGCCGGTATTTGAGTTTGACCGCTTCGTGTGTGCTGCCTATTCTGCACCGGGACGGGAACAAGAAGGCTATGAAGAAGTTTGCATGGATGCCGGTTGTGGCGCTGGGCGCGTTGTTGGCGATCAGCGGCTGCGGGAAAAAAGGTCGCGTAAGCACCTCCGAACTGCAGAGCAGTTTCAAGTCGGCTGAACCGGCCATGCAGACCCTGGTCAATAACGCTGTGCTGGCCGTCAAATCCAACAACTACCCCGAGGCGCTCAGCAACCTGCAGACTCTGTCCCACAAGGCCAGGTTGACCCCCGACCAGCAACAAGCGGTCAAGGATACGATTGCGGCGATCCAGCAGAAAGCCTCCGGTACGGCCAACAAACCCGCGGAGGAAGCACAGCCGAAGCAGCCCGACTATCTCCAAAAATTGCTGGGGAAGCCAAAATAACCCGTATCCCTCAGACGTCCATCACGCGCCCGATCGCATTCCACCAAACGTCCCGCAGACGGGCCAGACTCCAGGACAACTCACTGCGGGATGTCTTAATCTCCAGCACATTGCCTCCTGTAACTCCGAGGCGATTCACCGGCAGACCCGAATGCAGGATTTCCTCCGCGTGGTTTGCCGGGCAACTCAGCACGACGCGCGATTGCGTCTCACCAAACAGCACGGCATCCAATCGTCCCGGAAACTTCGACAGGTCCACACGCGCGCCAATCATCGCGTCACCGTTGCTCGTGCAGCATTCCGCCAGCGCCACAGCCAGGCCGCCCTCGCTGCAGTCGTGCGCGCTCTTGACCCAACCTTTGCGAATGCTCTCCAGGGTGAAGTCCGAAATCCGTTTTGCCAACGCCAGGTCCATTCGCGGCGATTTGCCGGTTTTAAGTCCGTGAATCCGTTTCAGATATTCGCTGCCGCCAAGTTCGTCGTCGATTTCGCCCAGCAGCAGGATCACGTCGCCCACGTCCTTGAACCATTGGGTTGTGATGTGCTTCGGGTCGTCGATCAACCCCAACATGCCGATCGTCGGCGTCGGGTCAATCGCGCCCGCGGGTGATTCGTTGTAGAAGCTGACGTTACCGCCCGTCACGGGCGTGTTGAAAACGTCGCAGGCTTCACAAATACCTTCGATGCAACGACGAAACTGCCAGAATACTTCCGGTTTCATCGGGTTGCCGAAGTTGAGGTTGTCCGTGATGGCCAAGGGCCGCGCCCCGCTGCAGGCCAGATTGCGCACGGCTTCCGCCACGGCAATCTTGCCGCCCTCGAACGGGTCGAGATAGCAGTAGGTCGAATTGCAGTCGGTCGTGAAGGCGATGTATTTCTCCCCGGTCGTATCCGGTACGCCGAGGTCGGGCCGCGAAAGGTTGATACGCACCACCGCCGCGTCGCTGCCAGGCGCCACAACTGTCCCGTCCTGCACCATGTGATCGTACTGGCGATACACCCAGTTCTTGGAGGCAATCGTTGGTGACCCGAGCAGTCGGAGCAGGGCGTCCTGATAATCGACGGGTTCGACGACGCTTCCGATTTCGAACTTCGTGTGTCGGATTTCAGTCTCAGGCTGTTTCGCTTCGCGATGGTAAATTGGCGCGTCTTCGGCAAGTTGCTTTGCGGGAATCTCTGCCGCAACAGTGTTGCCGACCTTCACACGCATCAGGCCGTCGTCTGTCACGCGACCGATGGTGACACCGTGCAGGTCCCACTTCTCGAAAATCGCTTCTACCTCCTTCTCACGGCCTTTCTGTGCGATGAGCAGCATCCGTTCCTGTGATTCGCTGAGCAGGATCTCGTACGGCGTCATCCCTGTCTCGCGTTTCGGCACCAGGTTCAGGTCGATCTCATTGCCCGTACCGCCCCGGCTGGCGGTTTCGCAGGTCGAACACGTCAGCCCCGCCGCGCCCATGTCCTGGATACCCACTACAAGGCCGTCGGTGCGCATCACTTCGAGGCAGGCTTCGAGCAGCAGTTTTTCCATGAACGGATCGCCCACCTGCACTGCCGGGCGGTCTCGCTGCGATTCCTCCGTGAGTTCCCGCGACGCGAACGCAGCGCCGGCCAACCCATCGCGGCCCGTCGCGCTGCCCACATAGATGACGGGGTTGCCGACGCCCGCGGCTTTGCCGCGCTTGATCTGGTCGTGACGCAACACGCCCAGCGAAAGCGCGTTGACCAGCGGGTTGCCATCGTATGATTCATCGAAATACACTTCGCCGCCCACCGTCGGAATCCCGATGCAGTTGCCGTAATGCGCGATCCCGGCCACGACGCCCGCGAACAGCCGCCGGTTCTGTGCCGCCTCCGCCGTGTCGCCCTCGATGAGACCGAACCGTAACGAGTTCATATTAAGGATCGGGCGGGCGCCCATCGTGAATATATCGCGGATGATCCCGCCCACTCCCGTCGCCGCTCCTTGAAACGGCTCCACCGCGCTCGGGTGATTGTGGGATTCTATTTTGAAAGCAATGGCCCACCCGTCGCCGATGTCCACGATGCCGGCGTTTTCCTCACCGGCCTTCACGAGGATAAACGGCGCTTCGCGCGGAAATTTCTTCAGTTCGGGCCGAGAATTCTTGTAGCTGCAATGCTCGCTCCACATCACAGAGAAGATGCCGAGTTCCGTGATGTTCGGGGCGCGTCCAAGGATCTTCTTAATTCGCTCGTATTCTTCCGGCGTGACCCCATGCGTCGCGATAATCTCCGGTGTAATCTCAATGTCCGCTACACTCGCCATGCGTGAAGTTTAGTACACGCATTTGAGAAAGCCAATAACCGGGAGTGTTACAATCGAGTGCCACGGGGAGCCCCTCTTTAGCCAGCCGGACTTCTCGATGACGCTGAACAGATCAATAATCACCGAAGTACGAAAAGTGAATTTCCGTCACTAGATTTGTGACAGTTGCATTGATCGACCCGTCATCGCCTGAACTTTCCGTCACTAGATTTGTAATAGTTGCATCGATCGACCCACCATCGCTTGAACTTTTCGAAACGCCGAAAAAAAAGTAATTCCTCTTATCTTGGGGAACCGCGTGGAAATGGTTCTTCTGAAGTAGCTCTGCGTAACCCCGTAAACTGACTGGAGTACCGTCGGAATCAACGACATAAATAGTTCCTTCAATTGTATCGAAGCCTCCGGTAACATGACCCGTCCGCATTACACGGGCTTTATCGGGTAACGGAAAACGAAAATCGCAATACTGCATTCGACAATAGACTGTTTTCCCAGACTCGATGGAAACCGACGGGAGCTTCTCGTGCATCCGCGCGAAACTGCGGAGCGGTGGCATCAGCATGTAAACAATCAGCGCGACGATACCAAAAGCAGTCACACAGACCGGACCTGCCATACCGATTAGGATACGTTTTATTACAGGCTTCATAAGACAGTATATCCAGTACTAAAAAATAGCACGAAACGAGCCGGGATGATTTATAAGTGGCATTTCTTCCCAACAACTTGCTAGACAGTTTCTGGTTCTTGTCTCAAACTGCAAACCTGCACGACCAACTATGAACTTTTCTGAAAAACGCTATGCAACCATGTCGTACCGCCGTTGCGGGCGCAGCGGACTGAAGCTTCCCGTGCTGTCCCTCGGTTGCTGGCACAATTTCGGCGGGCACGCCGACCACGCGGAAGCGCGCCGTATGTTGCACCGGGCGTTCGACCTCGGCATCACGCACTTCGACTTCGCCAACAATTATGGACCGCCGCCTGGCAGCGCGGAGTCGTTTGCCGGGCAGGTCCTGGCAGAGGATTTCAAGGGTTATCGCGACGAACTCATCATCTCCACCAAGGCCGGCTACCTCATGTGGCCTGGTCCTTACGGCGAATGGGGTTCGCGCAAATACCTGCTCGCAAGCCTCGACCAATCGCTCCAGAGGTTTGGTTTGGATTATGTGGACATCTTCTACTCGCACCGGCCCGATCCGGATACTCCTTTGGAGGAAACAATCGGCGCGCTCGACAGCGCCGTGCGCCAAGGCAAGGCGCTTTATGTTGGCGTCAGCAGTTACAATGGGGCGATGACCGACGCGGCGATGAAGGTCGCTCGGGAATTGCGCACGCCGCTGATCATCCACCAGCCTTCCTACTCCATGCTCAACCGTTGGATCGAATCCGACCTGCTGCCGCACACACGGAAGCTGGGCCTTGGCGTGATTGCGTTCTGTCCGCTGGCCCAAGGTCTGTTGACCGACAAGTATCTGGCCGGCATCCCGGCGGGCTCGCGCGCCGCGAGTTCCGACGGTTTCCTTCGACCAGAGCACGTCACACCCGAGGCGGTCGCAAAGGTGAAACAATTGAATACACTCGCCAAACGTCGCGGTCAGAGCATGGCGCAGATGGCGCTGGCGTGGGTGTTACGCGATGAAGCCGTGACCAGCGCGTTGATCGGCGCCAGCCGCGTCAGCCAGATCGACGACAATGTCGGCGCGCTCGCCAACCTGAAGTTCTCCGCCGAGGAGTCGCAGGAAATCGAACGCGTCCTGGCAAGCTAACGCTTTCGTCCAACAGTCACGAGGCGCGGCGTGTCTGGGCCGTACGGATGCCCGTCGAAATCGCCGAAAAGTTTGACCTCGGCAAAGCCGGCCCCTAACATCAAAGCCTTCAATTCCTGTCCCGAGTAAAGCGTGTGATGGAACTTGAACCGCTTCACCCGGTTGCCCTTGATGAGGATCCATTCATTGCGGATGCGCGACCAGTCGTCGAAAATTTCATGCACCTCGGTCAGCAGGGTGCCGTCAGGATGCCGGGTCGAATGGATTGGCTGAAATGTTTTGGCAATCCGTTCCTTGCCGAATACGTCGATGAGGCAGACGCCGCCTTTCTTGAGGCTGGTGAAGATGTTGCGCAATACGAGACGGTCTTCGCCCTTGTCGTCAAAATAACCGAAGGACGTCCACAAGCTGAGCGCCAGCTTGTACGTGTCCGGCCGTTCGAACTCACGCATGTCAGAACGGACGAATTCCACCCGCGCCCGTGCTGATTTGGCGTGGCGTCGGGCCTTGTTCAGCAGGAATCGTGTACGATCCACGGCGGTGACCTGAAAGCCGCGCTTCGCCAGGGCCACGGAGTGCCGCCCGGGACCGCAACATAAATCGAGCACCGCGCCGCGCCGGATGCCCGTCAATTTAAGGACCTTGCGAACCTGTTCGTCGGCCTGCGCGAAGCGATTCTCGTCAAACATGTACGGGTACAATTCCCGCCAGAACGACTCGTCCTCAAACCATTCCGTCATAATCAACCTTCGGTCATGAGCGGAACCTACATACAGCAATTCATTGTCGGTGTCACCCCAGCAAACACGCGGCAGATGGCTTTGAGAAATTCGGAGCCGGTGCTGGCGCGCACTTCGCGCGCAGGCAGATGATTGTCCACCAGATCAGACCTGCTGGCGTAACTGATTCGACATGTTCCGCAGACTACGGCGCGCGCTCGTTATCTGCAGAGGCTCGCCAGCCGACGACTTCTCCGTCAGGGAGACGCACGGAATTGGCCTGGTTGAACATCGTATCAGTGGGCCACGAGTAACCGCCCTCGAGATGCAACACAGTTGTCCGATTCGTCGCAATCACCACGGGCACGATCACGGTGCCATAACCATTGGAACTGGCGGCGACCCGATACTTACCGGCGGGCAACTGCACTCGCGCTGCCTCCCTCATCACCGTACCACAATCGTTATGGACGGTTTGCAGGGTTTTCCCGTTCTCCGATAGAATTCTGTAGTCCGAGTAATGATGGCGATGTTCGAAGTCGCCAACGCCGGGCGCGGTAACCTCATACGCCGAGAAGACGACGAGCGCGCCGGTCGTGCCGGTACCTGATGCCTGCGGAGACGGCCCTACTGGATCGAGCACGAGCCTCTGTTGATTGTAGGCGCAACTCGACCATAATAGTGCAGCGACCGTAAGGGAAAGATTGGCCCATGGGTTCTTCATAACAGAACATACTTGCCACAAGTCGGTGGCCAATGAAAGTTTCTGAACAGATTTTAACCTGGGGTTCATCGGGGCTTAATGTGAGCCTGAGACAGTGTTTGTGGGTCTAATTTCCCATGCGCTTGTTATTGATAGAAGATGAACGAAAGGTGGCGGACGTCGTGTCCCGCGGTCTACGGTCCGAGCGTTTTGCCGTGGACGTCGCCCATGATGGCAATACCGGCTGGGAGATGAAATCCAGCGAGCCCTGTTGAGCTTTGAGATTGGTGCGACACAATAGACGCTCGGTTTGAGGCCGCTCTTGAAGATCTTTGTATCGGTATCAGCCGAGATGAACATCTCAGGCGACGTGTTTTCGGAACCTCGGCCACAAACAACTAACCGCCCCGAGTTGCGGATTGGGCCTCGGACAGGAGGCGTTCGTACCAACGGGTGGTGTCGGCCATGGGCTGATGCGTGGCCTCCGGAACAGCGGCCCCAGGCCGTTTCTCGAGGATCTCGCACACCGGGTGCGGCTCCGCGGTCCGAAGCGCCGGCGGGTAAATGTGTACGCCCTTGATCCCTTTCACGTTGGCGTGGTTGCGGATGATGGCATCGAATAAATCCCCGGCGGTGGAGGACATGCCCGACTGGATGAGGACAAAATGCCGTCCGCCCTCATCGAGGGCCTTCTCGATCATACCGTCGAACTGCAGAGGGTGATTGGCGACGCCAGTGACCGCTTCAATGAATGCCTGGCGGGTGCGAACCACCTCGCCCGTGCAGGACAGCAGCGGAACCACAGGATCGCGGAGCCGTCCCTGCTGCTCGTAAATCTTGAGCAGTTCGGCGGCGTGACGCGCTGCCCGTGCCAGTCGCCCACAATGAGGTGTCCCTTTCACGGCCACCGTTATGCGCTTCAACTCGAGTTTGCGGGCCCCCGTGAAGAGTTGGTCGAAGCGGGCCATTTCAAGGGCGTTACCAGCGAAAACGGCGGCGTTGGGAGACATTGTGATGCCCACGGAGACGCCAATCCGGTGCTCGCGGACATCAGCGATCAGCTTTTTCAGCGCGAGAGAACTCAAGGAAAAGATCAGCTCCAGACTGCCATTGAGACAATTTGCGAGTGCGTTTGCGTCCATGTTCCCCAGAGGATCCACCCGCTGGCGGATCTCTCGCAACAGCGCGCTCTCGGTAGCGGAGAGCTGCGTCTGCTTAGTAAAAAACCATTCGTCGGCCTCCTCGAGAGAGGCGAGACGCACATTCTCGCTCATGAGGTGACTGCATTGGTGTGCGATCAGCGCCATGTCCTGAAAAGAGACGATTCCGGACAGCCAACCGGCAAGATAGGTTCCTGCGCTATGCGGCAAAATCTGGAGGCGCGAAGCGAGCCCCACTCCGCCTGTCTGCTGGATGTCACGGAAGAGGCGAAAAATGTGAACCAGGTCGTCCGTAACCGCCCAGCTGCACGCATCGTGTAGATCGCCATAACGCTCATGTCCGGGAATCGGGCGGTACGCAAAGGCGCGAAGATCAAAGCCGATCGCCTGGTTCATCTGCTCGAAAACCTGGTCGGCAACCACCGGATTGTACTGGTAGCAAAGATTCTCCGCCTCGCCACGCCGAGTCACTCCTATCCCGAAAGGCACAAGGACCAAATCACGCGCGCCGCCCGCTGTCGCCCGGCTGGCAGCCTGGCACCATGGCGAAAGCAAGATTTCTCGTGCGCGGTAGACCTTGCCCAGAACACGTTCAGTAATAGTGTAAGTCGTCGGGGGCGGGGTGGATTCCTCCACAGGATGGTGCGGCGCAAAATCAACCACCGGTCCGCTGCCTTCCGGCCATACAAAATCGGACTCAAGTTTACCACGATTACCGACGAGCGCGGCCATGGCAGCGTCTGCCCGCACTTCCTGCCATCCATGGAGGATGCCGCGCTTGGAGATTGCGTCGAGGAAAACATTGTTGTCGAGGGGCGGAAGACCGCCATGGAACGCGAGGATCGCCTGGACGTTTGAGTAATCGTACGTGGCTTCCCCCTGGAGATACGGCGCGAGAAACCCGAGTTGCCTGGCGACGAACTTCTCCAACGGGTTTAGAAATCCATCCTCCGGCCGGTATTTCTCCCAGCGCAGGCCTTCCCATGGCTCATTTCGTTTGAAGATTTCCATCGTGAGCCGGAGTGATGGAGGATTCGGATTCACGATGTGGTAGACACGCCCCGTGGAGCCGCGAACCGCGTAAATCTTCATGACGGTGTCCATGACGAAATCGAGCGGCACGATGTTGAGAGTCGCGTTCTCGTCGCCCGGGATACGGAGGTCGTAGTGGAGCGTCCCGCTCCGGGGATCGATATTCTGCTTTTTGCAGAGCCGGATTCGAACGCTGCTTGCAATGTCAAAGGGATGGTTGAAGACGTTGAACTGCTCGTAACGCCCGTAGAGCGAATCCCCCACGACGATGCTGGGACGATAGATGGTCGCCTGGATTTCACCATGGACCTGGGAATTCCAGATTTGCCGCTCCGCCTCCCACTTGGTACGCTCGTACGTGTTGCGGAACGAGGGAGGACGGATGCCCGGAATCTCCCGAACGATCCCTTCATGGAGTTTTCCACTCGAGCCGAAAGTGCTGAAATAGTGAAGCTCGTCAATCCCCTGGGCCTTCGCGAAGTCGAGAACATGGAGTGTGCCGAGGAAGTTCGTATCGTAAACGTCCTGGCTCTTCGTCTCCGTCAAGTCGAGGCAGGCGGCCAGGTGCCAGATCCCTCGGGTGCGCGGACCGCGCAACTCATCGAGGAGCGAAGACGCGATGCCGAGCCCTTTCTGGCGGACATCGCCGGGAATGGCGCGGATCCGGGCGGAAAGCGACTCGTCAAATCCCGGGAGCAACTCCCGCATCCCGTGGAATATCGTCTGGAAACGACCCTTCGCTTCCGCATCACTCCCGGCGCGAATCGGGCACACCACTTCGTAGCCGAGTGCGGCGAGGCGATAGGCAAATCTTTTTCCAAGAATGCCAGTAAAGCCCGTTAGAAGGATTCTGGGGGCGCCGCTCATCATTACTTATAATGACACTAACCCCTGTCCCGCCCTGAGGCAACAATTGTCCCAACGATCTCCTCGCATGATGGCAGTTCTCTTCTGCCTTTCCGTGTTGATATGGCAGAACGAACTCCGTTGCGTTCCTTGTGGACATCCAGCCCGATATACTTAAGATGCTGTTTCATGGGCTTGCCTCCTGGTTGTATGGGTTTATTCAAACTCGTTCCGCGAACTGTGCTGGCTCTACCTCCTGCGCGCATCTCAGGTCGAGGCTCTGAGTCCCAAATCATCATTGAATGCTAAACCATGAAGGTATTTCTCACGGGTGGTACGGGCTTTATTGGGCAACCGTTGACACAGTCTTTAATTGCTCGCGGCTGGAACATCATCGCGCTCGTCTACAGGCCTGACAACACACAAGCCGGTGTCATGCCCAACATGGGTGTACAGTGCGTGACGGGTGATGTCACCGACCGCGAGTCCATGCGCGCCGGCATGAAGGGCGCGGACATTGTTGTGCATAATGCTGGATGGTATGAGTTGGGCGTAGATGGGAGTGGCCGTAAACAAATGCAGGCCGTCAATGTAATCGGCACAGACAATGTGTTGGGTCTGGCGCTGGAATTGGGGATCCCTCGCACCGTATATGTGTCATCCACCGCCTTCTGGGGCGAAACAGGCTCCGAACCATGTGACGAAACCTATCAACGACAAAAATCCTACAACTCCTATTATGAACAGACCAAAGCCGAGGCCCATGAAATCGCCCAGCAATATCAGCAACGTGGATTGCCGCTGATCATTGTCTGCCCCAATGCCGTGGTGGGACCCAATGACCATTCCAATTACGGCTATTTCCTGAGGATGTATTTGAATCACCTGATGGCGCCCTATGGTTGGGCGCCGGATGTCATTAGTTCGCTTGTCCACGTCAACGACGTGGGGGAAGGCATCGCCCTGGCGGCGGAGAAAGGGCGTATTGGTGAGACGTATATTCTGGCGGGCGAGCCAACCAGCATGCGCGAGATGGTCGAGATTTGGAATTCTAAACCAGGCGGATTTAAGATCAATTCGTATATGCCAACCTGGCTGGCAAAAGTGGTGTTCGCACCGGTGGAACCTTTGGAACGGCTGGGCGGGCTACCAGCAGTTGTTTCCCGAGAAACCGTTAGAGCCAGCGTGTCCATGAATTACTCCAGCGAAAAAGCCAAACGCGAATTGGGGTGGACCCATCTCCCCAGCCGGGAGATGTGGCCGGACATCATCGACCAAGAGCTCGAATTGTTGGCTGGCCGCAAAAAGCGCGACCTTGTGTCTCGCCTGAAACCGGTGAAAATGAACACGTAGCGCGCTGTATCGGCGTATGGATTTCACGCATCTCGATCAGTTGATTCAGGTTTTGGAGGCACACGCCGATGAGTGGGCTCGCCTGCCGATTCCTCAGAAGATCAATTTATTGGCTGCGGTGCGTCACAATCTTGACCAGGCCGCGTCGCAGTGGGTCGAGGTGGCGGTGGCGGCCAAGGGGATTGATCCTTCATCGCCCTGGGTCGGCGAAGAATGGGTCACAGGACCGTGGGCATTGGCGATGAATATCAATGCGCTGCTAAAAACGCTGATAGCGCTGGCCGCCAGTCACCCGCCCACGCTGCCCCAGGTCACCTCCCGCAAGGATGGACGGGTTGTCGCGCGTGTTTTCCCGGACAACCTGTTCGAAAGATTGCTGTTGAGTGATGTCACCGCCGAAGTGTGGATGCAGCCCGGCGTGACAGTCGAGACGTTGCCCGATCACATGGCATCTTTCTACAAACGGCCAATGCCATCCGGCCACGTAGCGCTGGTTTTGGGCGCGGGCAATGTGAACAGCATCGCCCCGCTGGATGCGCTCTATAAACTTTTTACGGAGGGCCAGGTCGTTCTGCTCAAGCTGAATCCTGTAAACGACTATCTGGGGCCGATCTTGAAGACGGTGTTCGCGCCACTGATTGACGGTGGCTATCTCCGCCTCGCCTCGGGGGGAGCGGACGTGGGCGAGTATCTCACCCGGCATGCGAGCATTAGTTCGATTCACATCACGGGCAGTGCGCGTACGCACGATCTCATCGTCTATGGCGCAGGAGCGGATGGCGCGGCGCGCAAACGGCGCGAAGAGCCGATCCTGACCAAACCCATCACCAGCGAACTGGGCGGCGTCGGTCCCACCATTGTCGTGCCGGGTCCGTGGAGCGCCGCGGATATTCGTTACCAGGCCGAGAACATCGTCACGATGAAGCTGCACAACGGTGGCTGCAATTGTGTGGCGTCGCAGGTGTTGATCCTGCCGGAAGCGTGGGACCAGAGCGCCGACTTGCTCGCCGCCGTCCGTACATTGCTCGACCGCCTGCCGCCACGGGCGCCTTACTATCCGGGGGCCGTGCAACGCCAGCAAGAAGCGCTGACCCGCCATCCCAACGCTGAACAACTCGGTCCGCGTGAGGCACCGCGCGTGCTCATTACGAACTTGGATCCGGCGGCGACTGACGAGTATTGCTTTACGGAGGAGGTATTTGGTCCGGTCTACGCTCAGACCAGCCTGCCCTGTAAAACGCCGGCCGAATTCCTGCGACGGGCCGTGTCCTTCTGTAATGACACGCTGCGGGGAACGTTAGGAGTCACGATCCTGATTCATCCACGCACGTTGGCGGAATTGGGGGCAGAGTTCGAGCAAGCCGTAGCTGACCTGCGCTATGGCTCGATCGGGATCAACGTCTGGAATGCGTTGGCGTTCCTGTTACCGCAGGCATCATGGGGCGCCTATCCCGGTCACACGTTTGCCGATATCCAAAGCGGCATCGGCTGCGTGCACAACTCCTTCATGTTCGACCGACCGCAAAAGACCGTCGTGCGCGGCTCCTTCTATCCATTCCCCCGCGCGTGGCTGCACGGGGAATGGCACATCGCCCCGAAGCCGCTCTGGTTTGTGACGAATAAGACCGCGCACATCACCGCGCGACGGGCCACGCAGTACGCGATGGAGGCACGCTTGAGACATTTGCCCGGCGTATTTGCTGCGGCGTTGTTTGGGTGATCGCCGGGCCTGTGCCGTGGGAATACAACCTGCTGCGTGCGCGCCATACAGCTTCCGGTATTCCGGGTTCCTCCACGGACCTAACCGTCGTCCATTTGTTTTCGCCCTATTAGCGGCACCTGCATGCAGGCATTCATCGCGGGGGTGACCTCGGTGAAGACGCCGCAGATCGCCTTGACCAGTTCGTAGCCGGTGCTCGCGCGGACTTCGCGTTCGGGCATCGGGTAGTAAAGCTGGAAGCCGGCCCACTCCCGTTTCGAGCATTTTTTTGCCGCGTCGCGAATTTGGCGGGCGGACTTGAAGTTCTTGGCGTTGAAGACGGCGTTGTCTTCAAAGTTGCCGACTTCGACCACGAAACCTTCCCGCTTCAGTAACCGACGCAGTTCGCTGTCGAGTTTTGTGCCCGCCGCGCACTGTTTGATGAGGCGATGCCAGTCCCAGTCGGGTTTCAATAGGCAACCGGGATACGGATCCGGGCCTTGCGTAGCCACGTTCGATCTGGAGGCCGCTCTTGAAGATTTTCGTGTCGGTGTCAGCCGAGATGAAAATGAATGCGGATGTCGGGCGCTGAACGGTTTTGATTGGTCACCCTGATTTGTTTTCTGTATTGCGGAGCGGCTCGCGCCATCGAGCACCAGCTTGTATCAAGCGCCGGTTACCGACAACGTGAACGGCATCTTCGTTTCACCCGCCCGCGCGACCACGACATTATCCCCGTCGTCATCAACAATTGCAGAAAAACCCGGGGTGAGTGCCTCCGTGTCCTTGTTATGGCCCGTTATTCTCCAGCCAGTTACTTTGCTTTCAGTATCAGGTATCCGGTGGCAGGAATAATTATGTCGCCGTGTTCGCCGATGCTGGTCGGCTCTACAGGAGACAGGACTTTCCAGCCGGCGTTGCCGTTATCGGCGCGGAAGGTTTTCGGCTCGGTGGCGTTATTCATGACGACCAGAACTCGCGATTTGCCGTCCGTCCTCTCATAAGCCAGTATATTTCTGTCCCCGGGAAGCATGCGAACCTCACCGTCAATCAGGACTGGATTCTCGTGACGCATCCTGGAAAGTTCTTTGACGACGTCGATGAGGCTGTAGTCGCCGTAACCACACCCATCCTCCTTCCAGGGATAGGGACCGCGGTTCATGGGGTCGGCTCCACCGGTCATGCCGACCTCGTCGCCGTAATAAATCGTGGGCGCGCCCGGGTAGGTGAACTGGAGTGCGAAGCACAGCAGAAGCCGCTTGCGCATCTCGCCATAATTGGCCGCGCCGTATTTCGTATAACCCAGCTCGAAAAGCGCGCGGGGCACGTCATGGCTGGAAACGAGGTTCATGAGGCGGTAAAAAACGGGCTTCGGATAATTCTCGCGAAGCATCTCCAGAGTGTCGCTTGTGAATGACGCGTTGCCACCGCTCGTGAAATTCAGCGCCGCCGACCGGAAGATGTAGTTCATGGTGCTGTCGAACATGTCTCCGGTGAAATACTTGCTGGCGTCAAACCAGACCTCGGCGATGGTGAAGGCGTCCGGATAGTCTTTTTTCAGCCCCTTGCGCCAGTCCCTCCAGAAATCATCGCTCTTCCACGGCGTGACATCCATACGCCAACCCCCGATGCCCAAGGACAGCCAGTATTTGATTACCGAGTGCGTGCCACGGTACGCGAATTGTTTATACGAGTCGACTTCTCTTAGCTTGGCAAGCGTCGGATTGGCCCACTGGCTGTACATCTGGTCTGGGCTTTTCGCCTCGCGGTCCCACTCGAACCACTCATAATAAGGGGAGTTGGTGTGGATGGTCTCGTTCTCAAAGGCACCGTTGGAATGGTACTTGTCGTAGCGGTCCATGTAGAGGGAATCCGAACCGCAGTGATTCAGCGACGTATCGAGAATGATCCGCATACCGCGCCTTTTCGATTCAGCCACCAACCTCTTGAAGGTATCAAGTGTCCCAAAGCTGTCATCGATCGTCATATAATCCGCAGTATCGTACTTATGGTTGGACGGCGCTTGGAAAATGGGATTGATGTAGATGACGTTTACGCCCAGAGCCCGGAGATAATCGAGTTTCTGGATAATTCCGTCCAGATCTCCTCCGTAGAAGTCGTTGCAATACTCCGAGTCACTTTTCCCATCGCCTGGCACGTACGGCTCCGGGTCGCACCAGTTGATGTGGAATTCGATGTTCTTGGTCCCGTAAAACTTACTAACGCCAACGACAGGATCGTTGGTCTTATTGCCATTCTTGAACCGGTCAGGAAAGATATAGTAGATCACCATATCGCGGGTCCAATCGGCCATCTGAAAGTTGGGGTTGTAGACCGTCAGGGAATAATAAGCCACAGGCGGGTCGGAAGTCGTGAGCTCGCCAATGCCACCGGTGCCCTTGACCTGCATATAAGGAACCTTAACGTCGGTGGTATTGTTGCCGTAAGAACCTCTTTCCCCATGCGCGCCGGTCAGTTTGAAGTAATACCCGTAAAGGGCCGGATCTTTCAAAGCAATCCTCGTCTCGAATATGTCCTGGCCGTTGGTCACACCTTGTTTCTCCATTGGGAAATCAGCATACTTCGCGTGCTCGGTGCGATTGTTATTGCCGAAAACGGTTGTTTTCGCGATCTGCAGACTAACCGACTGGAGACTGCCCTGTTTCGCCAGAAGGCGCATGGTGATTTTCGTGTCGGCCGTGACCGCGCCGAAGGGAGACTTGCAGAAACTGTCCCGTGAACTGAAATAGACGGATTGAGGATCAATCGTGGCAAGACGCTTTCCCACTTCGTCGCCCTGACAGTTCAGAGTGGCAAGCAAGGCAGCCAGGATCGAGAATAACGCCCTACCGATATCGATGGGGATTTGCCTCTTCATAGTGGTTGGCAGGTTAGGTCTTGCATTCTTTCAGGGCAATTGAAAAACACTGACGAAAACCTACTACCGACGCGGTCCTGGTGGTGCCAGCTTGTTCTCATTGCGAATGATTACCGGCCCCATTTGGGCCTACAACGAGCAGCCACTTCACAGTGGACAGGTCCAACACGTCACATTCGTCGGCCCGTCGGCTATCGACTCAATTTGCCATAAACATGCGATCACCCGCAGCGCGATAGCGCCTTCGGACGCGAAAGTCGACGCGCAACCCCATCTTCTCATGACGACTCGGCCGAATAGCAGTGGTGAGCGCCGGATACTTGAGCCGTTGCGGGGGGCTAGGTATGTGAACAGGAGCTGGTGTCTGGTCGGGCATCCTGCTGTCCCCCTTGTAGTAACTTTCGCAGCAACTCGATAGGGAAAATCAGCAAAACGCAGGCAACATCAGCAATCCATCCATACGGATACAAGTTGCCGACCGAAAACGGAGTGGATTGCTAACGGAGTGGTTGCGATTATCATCTCGGTCGCCTTAGAAATCCGATGCTCTATCTCCGGGCACATCGCACCTCGACGCCCCTAAACATCTGAATGGCCCCTATCTTTGAGACGGGGCGTGGGTTAGCGGGATGGTCATACAGCAATTCATGGCGGGCGTAACTTCGCCGAATACGTCGCAGATCGCCTTGACCAATTCGTAGCCGGTACAGCCGCGCACTTCGCGCTCGGGCATTGGATAGTATAGTTGGAGGCCGGCCCACTCGCGCTTTGGGCATTTCTTCGCCGCGTCGCGAATTTGGCGGGCGGACTTGAAGTTCTTCGCATTGAAAACAGCGTTGGTTTCGAAGTTGCCGACTTCGACGACAAAGCCTTCACGCTTCAACAGCCGGCGCAGTTCGCTTTCAAGTTCAGTCCCGGCCGCGCACTGTTTGATGAGGCGATGCCAGTCCCAGTCGGGTTTCAATAGGCAACCGGGATACGGATCCGGGCCTTGCGCGTAGCCGCGCTCGATTTGCAGGCCGCTCTTGAAGATTTTCGTATCGGTGTCAGCCGAGATGAAGAGCTTGGCGCAACCGAAATTCACTTTATTTGAGACAGGCTTGGCCTCGCGATTGGCGCGCGGCAGCCAACAAATCCATTGCCAGTAGACGCCGCGTCCCCACCGATCCGTCACAAAGGATGTATGGTGCCGCTGCTCGAGATGAAACTTCAGGATCTGCGTAATACGCTCGTGCGGTTCGATGTTGCCGACACGAATCCCGCGTTGGAAATCGATCCACTCGCTGCGGAATGCTTCGCCTGTGGGCAACTCCGCTGCGCTTCCTGCGCTTTTCGCCAGCGGCAACCAATCCTCGGTGGAAGTCCGTCGCTTCATTTCCTTAGATGCGTGTCGAACCATTCCACGACGGCCTTCTGGATTTCAGCGCGCCTGGGTGAGATGGGCATTACCTGGTTGAGAAGAAAACCATGGACGCCGTTGGTAACGACAATGAACTTCACGTTCACACCGGCCTCTCGGAGCGCGTTCGCCATTCGTGTGGACTGCTCCAGCGGCACGACCGGATCCTGGTCCCCGTGCACGAGCAGCATGGGCGCGGACATCTTGTCGACGTGTGTCAAGGGACTCGCATCGCGATAAACATCGGGTTTGTCGGCCGGCAGGCCGCCGAGGAACTTGACCACTTCGTAATTTCCTCGCGAGCCGTCGGCATTTCGAAACTTACCGATCCCGGCAGTAAAATCGCTCGGCCCGAAGAAGCTCACCACCGCGCTGACCCGACTCGATGCATTTGTCCAGCCGCCAGTTCCTTCGTAGCGCGGGTCGTCAGTTGTCGTGCCGAGAAACTCCGCCAGATGGCCACCCGCGGATGCGCCCCACACGCCGATGCCGTCCGGGTCGACGTTGTATTTCGCGGCGTTGGAGCGCAGCCAGCGCACGGCGCATTTGCAGTCTTCGACCGCGGCCGGGAAGGGCGCTTCGCCACTGAGCCGGTAGTTGATGCTCGCCACGAAGTACCCGCGCTCGGCAAGAAAGCGAGTTGGTGCATGGTTCTTGTCGCCACCTCGCCACGCGCCTCCGTGGATGAAAATGACGGCGGGCGTGGCGTTGGTGGGCAGAGGATTTGGACGAACGATGTCCAACAGTAACGAATGACCGCCGCCTTTACCGTATTCGACGTTGCGAATCACTTCGAGACCCGCGTGTGCATTCGCAACGAGAACGAGCAGCGCGACAAGAGTGACAACGGCGTTACGCATGAACGGGCGTGCGCAGAATGCTTTCGAAAATCAGCCGTCCGTCTTCGCTGCCGAGGAGGAGTTCGCTGGCGCGTTCGGGGTGCGGCATGAGGCCGAAGACATTGCGGGCTTTGTTGCAGATACCGGCGATGTTGTCGAGCGAGCCGTTCGGGTTGGCGGCGGCGGTGATCGCGCCGTCTTTCGCGCAGTAGCGGAGGAGGATGCGGTCTTCGCGCTGGAGTTGCTCAATTACAGAGGGCTCGGCGAAATAGTTACCTTCTCCATGCGCGATTGGGATGCGCAAGACCTGACCCTTGCGGCCAGCGTTGGTGAAAGGCGAATTTGTCGTCTCGACCCGCACGTGGACGTGTTCGCAACGAAACTTGAGCCCGCGATTACGAATCAGCGCGCCGGGCAACAGATGCGCTTCGCAGAGTATCTGAAAACCGTTGCAGATGCCGATCACGAGGCCACCCGACTCCGCATGCGCGATCACCGCCTTCATCGCCGGCGAGAAACGCGCGATGGCGCCCGTGCGCAGGTAGTCACCGTAACTGAACCCACCGGGGACGACGACGCAGTCAACATCGCCCAACGTCGTATCCTTGTGCCAGATGTAACGGGTGGGTTGGCCAAGAATATCTGCCAAGGCGTGATAGGCGTCTTGATCGCAATTGCTGCCGGGGAATTGTATCACTCCGAACTTCATGACACGAACCCCACGAATGAGACACGAATTGCACGAAAACGACCAGAGATCGTGTATCGTCTAATAAACGATTCGCTTCGATTCAAGTTTCCCCTTCCCAAAATTAACGAGAATGCCCAACCGCAACTTGCTGACCTGCAAATACGAATGCAACTGACGTTCAAAAACCGACGGCATTTCAGAGACTGCTTTCAATTCGAGGATCACCTTGCCATCGACAACGAAGTCGGCGCGGAAATCGCCAACTGGTTTGTCGTCATACGTGACCCGAAATACCTTTTGGCGTTCATACGCGAGTTCCTTCTTTCGGAGCTCCAGTTCCAATGCCCGCTCATATACCGCTTCAGGAAATCCCGGGCCGAGAGCCTTGTGAACATCCAAGGCGCAACCGATGATCTTGAAAGACAATTCGCGATACAGAATCTTCCCGTCATCCATTCGTGTCCTTCGTGTCTACTTCGTGCTATTCGTGTACCTCGAATGTGTATTCTTCAATGACCGGATTACTCAGGAGTTTGTGGCAGGCTTCGTCGATTTTCTTTTGCAACTCGGCTTTGTTGCCACCCTCGAGTTCGATCTCCATGAATTTACCGACGCGCACGTCCTTGATGCCGCTGAAGTTCATCGATTCGAGCGCGTGCTTGACGGTCTTGCCTTGCGGATCGAGCACTGTCTTCTTCGGCATGACGATGATCTTCGCCTTCACTTAATCCCGACTTTCTTAAAGACGGCGTCGACCTGGTGTAAATGAATCTTCAGATCGAACGCGGCTTCGATTTCGCGCCGCGTCAGATGTTTCAATACTTCCGCGTCTTTGAGCAGGGAATCTTTGAATGTCCCGGGGCCGGCCCACGTCTTCATCGCGTTGCGTTGGACGAGGGCGTAGGCTTTCTCGCGGGTCAGTCCTTTTTTCGTGAGCGCCAGCAGGATGCCTTGCGAATAGATCAGGCCTTTGCTCAGGTCGAGATTCGACTTCATGCGCGCGGGATAGACCAACAGCTTGTCCACCACGTTCGTGAGCGTGACGAGCATGTAGTCGAGCAACGTGGTTGAGTCGGGCAGGATGATGCGTTCGACGCTGCTGTGGGAGATGTCGCGTTCGTGCCAGAGGGCGACGTTTTCCATGGCCGCGAGCGCGTTGCCGCGCAGGACGCGGGCGAGACCGCAGAGCCGTTCGCAGGTGATCGGGTTGCGTTTGTGCGGCATGGCGCTGCTGCCCTTCTGGCCTTCCGCGAAAAATTCCTCGGCTTCGAGCACCTCGGTGCGTTGCAGGTGGCGGAACTCCAACGCCCAGCGGTCGATGGAACACCCGACGAGCGCGATGGCGCTCATGAATTCGGCGTGGCGGTCGCGCTGGACGATCTGTGTGGAAATCGGGTCGGCCTCCAGACCGAGTTTCTTGCAGACGTAGGCCTCGACGCGCGGACTCAGGTGCGCGTAGGTACCGACCGCGCCGGAAAGTTTGCCGACGGCGACAATTTCGCGGGCCAACACGAGCCGTTCGAGGGCGCGCCCGAATTCCTCGTACATCAGCGCCATCTTCAACCCGAACGTGGTCGGTTCGGCGTGGACGCCGTGGGTGCGCCCGACCATGGGGACGAATTTGTATTTCTTCGCCTTCTTCGCGATGACCGTGCGCAGTTTGCGCACGTCGTCGATGAGAATGTCCGCCGACTGCGCCATTTGTACCGCCAGAGCGGTATCGACAACATCGGATGACGTGAGCCCTTCGTGGATATGACGCGAAGCCGGGCCGACGTGTTCGGCGACATTGGTGGTAAACGCGACGACATCGTGGTTGGTCGTGCGCTCGATCTCGGCGATGCGTTTGACGTCGAATTTCGCGCGGCGCTTGATAGTCGCAAGGTCTTTTGCGGGAATCTTGCGTGCCTCGCATGCGAGAATCTCGATCTGGAGCCAGATGGAGAACTTGCTCTCCTCCGTCCAAATCTCGCGCATCTCCTCGCGGCTGTACCGGCGAATCATAACGCAATGAGGCTAGCGGACGACCGGAGTGTTGTCAACGCGGGCGGGGTGAACTCCGTCGCCTCCGCACCGGGTTATTGACGCCCCCAACTCAGAAGCCTACGATGCCTGCATGAAGGCGTTGGAATGATTCCGGCAGGATATATGGCCAAAAAGGTTGCCGGCTGGAGTGAAGGGTTCCAGAAAGGAAGCTTCGAGGACATTCATTCAGTTAGTGGATGTATATCAGAGAACTTCACTGAGTATATTCCTTTCTGGAAGCACAATGGCTTCTGGCTCTTCAATTCTCCGGAAGTGATTCGGTCACTGGCAATCGAGCACTCAATCGACATCACGCCCTGTCGGTTCTTTTATTACGAAGTCTTTGAACAGGAGTTCGATCAGGAGAAAAAGCAATGGCAAACCTTCGAGCCTGAGAAGGATTTCGAGACGGCGGTTCAACTTCCCGACAAAAGGCAGCTTGAGGGATACGACGTTGTAACTTTCCTAGCTCACACAAGTCCGGAATGTTCGCCCCTTTCTTGCAACTATTTCGCAGGCACAATTCCTGTGAACCAGCATTGCCTACTAAGATCCTTTGAGGAAGCAAAACAGCATATCGAAACGGGTGCGTTTGATAATTCTGAACCGGGACCGGTTCGAATCTTCGCTGTTTATTCGGTCGCTATAGAATGAAGAGGCATAAGCGTGACCGGCGACCAGATTATTTGGCAAGCCATGAAGCCAGTTGGCGTTTGACTTCGTCGTGCGGAATACCCTGGCCCTGGTCGAGTTGATCCAACCCCTTCTGAACTGCTGCCAGGAACTCGACACGCTCGACGATGTCGCTTAGGGGCGCGTCATCGGGCAAGTCATTGATGGCATTCAGAACCAACTGCTTTTGCGTCATGTACCAATTATGCCCCCTGCTGAAAAGACGATGCAACGTCAATTTGACAAGCTACGGAGAAGCGAATTGGCATCGTACAACCCACACCTCTCAGAGAGAGGTGGCTACACCCGGAAAGGGATTCCGTCCAAATATCGTTAATTGATAATTTTGCTGGACACGATGCGGTGGCGTGCGTTAGGATTCATGTTGGTTTATGGACGGAAGTTTACCAGCGGTGAGCGGAACCGCGCTTAGCAAGCTCGGCTACAGCGGCGGCCGCGGGGGGATCGCTGCAAGTCGCTCCCACGAGGAATATAGGGGCGCATCAAACATGCCATTCTACCAAACGAACCCACCGATTTTTGGGAGATTTTTTGATGTACTGCCCACAGCACGAGGAAGTTATGGCGGAAATCTTGCCAAGAATTCGGTGGGTTCGTTCTGGAAAACGAACCCACCGGGAGGGGTATTTTGAGGGTTGGTGACGGCTTTCGGGCTTCGTTTAACAGGGAAATCAAGCCATCGGACGCTTCCGCCGTCGCTCTTCGAGCTATGGCGGACCAGGAGCAGAGTGACAGACCAAGGGAAAGAACGTGGATAAGCGGCCGTGTTTAAGTTGCTGCATCGCCAGCACCAAAGCTTACGCTTCGGCTACAGTCCGAAAATGCGATTGGAGAAGGACGCAGATGAGTCGCCCAACGCTATGAGCCCAATGCTTGCAATTTGCGGTCAGGCCGCTACTCTGGCGGCGGATTTTCATGCACCCGACGATTCGCCGCGTTTTCAATGCCCAGCAGTCTGGTTTGATATTGGTGATCCTGCTATTGGGAGCCGTGCTGACCGTTTTTGCCGGGTCGCACGTGGACCGCATGACGGGGCGGTCGGTCAACAATTTCCTCAATTTCTACACGCTCACGCAGACGGCGACGGACGCGAGTTTCTTCGCGATCATGGCGGTCGGGGCGACGATGGTGATCATCTCGGGCGGCATCGATCTGTCCGTAGGCTCCATTTATGCGCTGGCGGGGACAACGATGGCGCTGGCGTTGCGGTCGTGGCAATTCTCGAACCCGTTTGTGACCGTGGTGGCGGCATTGACGTTGTGCCTGGGGATCGGTCTGCTGTGCGGGCTGGCCAACGGCGCGATGGTGGTCGGGCTGCGGGTCCATCCGTTCATCATTACCCTTGGGATGATGTGGGTGCTTCGGGGCATTGCGTTCGTCACGAGCAAGGCGGAAAGCATCCTCGTGCCGGACGCGCTGACCAGCGTGGTCAAGACGACCTTTGGCTCGGACTCGGCCCTTTATCCCGTGCCGATGCTGGTGATGATCGCGGTCACGGCGCTCGGGGCGGTTTACCTGTCGCGAACGGTGATGGGCCGGCACATCTACGCGATTGGCGGCAATGCGGAGGCAAGCCGCTACTCAGGGCTGCGGTTGGGAAGAATTCTTATCGGCGTGTACGCGCTGTCGGGCCTGACGGCCGGCATCGCGGCATATGTGGGCATCAGTTATTATGGCTCGGCGACATGCGGGGATGCAACGGGGTACGAGTTGTATGTGATCGCTTCGGCGGTGGTCGGCGGCGCGAGCCTGAGCGGCGGCAAAGGCAGCGCGATCAACGCCATGCTGGGCGCGATCCTCATCGTGCTGATTCGGCAGGCGATCCGCCAATTGCATTTCGACCAGAATTACGAATGGATCATCATCGGCTGCGCGATTGTGGTTGCGGTGGTGCTCGATCAATTGAATACGCGACTAACGGCAAAACGTCTAATGAAAGTATAGGAACCGGAGGAAATCATGAACAGACTCGGTAAAGCATTCATCGTGGTGGGCTGCGTGGCGGCGCTGGCGGTTGCCAGCAGCTTCGCGCAGGCAAAGAAGACCATCAAGATCGCGCTCATCGCGAAGAGTTCCACCAACCCCGTGTTCCTCTCGGCACGCACCGGTGCGGAAGCGGCGGCGAAGGAACTGTCCGCCAAGTATAACATCGACATTGTGATCGATTGGCGCACGCCGCCCGCGGAGGACGGCCAGGTGCAGGCCCAGCGCATTGCTCAAGCGGTCAATGAAGGCGATGACGCGATCGTGATTTCCTGTTCCGACGCCGCGAAGCTCACTGGCGCAATCAACGACGCGGCGGCGCGCGGCGTGCCGGTGATGACATTCGATAGCGACGCGCCGCAATCCAAGCGGTTTGCATTTTATGGCGTAGACGACGTGGCGAGTGGCGAACAGGTAATGTCGGAATTGGCCAAGCAACTCGGGGGCAAGGGCAAGGTCGCCATTCTCGCGGGCAACCAGAATGCGCCGAACCTGCGCAAGCGCGCGGACGGTGTGAAGAAGGAAGCCGCGAAGTATCCCGGCATCCAGATCGTGGACACGTTTTACCATATCGAGACGCCACAGGACGCCGCGGCGGAAGTGTTACGGGTGATGAACGCCTACCCGGACATTACGGGTTGGGCGATGATCGGCGGCTGGCCGCTGTTCACGAAGACGCTGCTGACCGATCTCGATCCCGCCAAAGTGAAAGTGGTCGCGGTTGACTGCTTACCGGCTGAATTGCCCTACATTGAAAAGGGCATCGCACCTGTGTTGCTTGCGCAGCCGACGTATAAGTGGGGTCATGTGTCGGTAGAAAAAGTCATCGACAAGGTTTATCTCAAGAAGGATGTTCCCGCGGTCACCCGCATGGAACTTGTCCGCGTCTCGAAAGAAAACCTCGGGACCTGGGCGCGTCAACTCAAGGCCTGGGGCTTTACGGATGTGCCTGAGGAATACCTGAAACTGCCCTAGTGATTTGATGGCTGACAATCCGATCATTCAGTTTCGAGGGATCGGCAAACGCTTTCCCGGCGTGCAGGCATTGCGGAACGTGAGCTTCGACGTTGCGCAAGGCTCGTGTCACGCACTCTGCGGCGAGAATGGCGCCGGGAAGAGCACGCTCGGCAAAATTCTCGCGGGCATTTACGCGCCCGACGACGGCGAATTGATCGTCGACGGCAAGCCCGCGCGGTTTGGAAGCCCGAGTGATGCGATGGCCGCCGGCATCGGCATCGTGCACCAGGAACTCGCCTTCTGCGAAAACCTCACCGTCGCGGAGAACCTCTGTCTCGGCCAGCTTCCCGCGCGAGCGACCTTCGTTTCGCGCGGCGAAATGTTGCGGAGAGCAAGGGAATACCTGGGCGCCATCCAGGCGAAGATCGATCCGGAAAACCTCGTGGGCGCGTTGCCTGTCAGCCAACAGCAACTGGTCCAGATCGCCGCGGCAGTCTCGCACGGCGCGCGCATCCTGATTTTCGACGAGCCGACGAGCAGCCTGTCGCAGGTTGAGAGCGAGCATCTCTTCGAACTGATCAAGCGGCTACAGGCACAGGGCGTGACCGCGATCTACGTGTCGCATCGGCTGGAGGAGATTTACCAGCTCTGCGACACGATCACCGTCTTGCGCGATGGCCAGCACGTGGGGACGAAGCCTGCGACGGAACTCGACCGCAACGGCCTGGTGCAAATGATGATTGGACGCGCGCTGGAGGCGTACTTCCCCGGTCACCTGCGGGCCGAACCCGGCGAGGAGTTGTTGCGAGTTGAGAATCTCTCCAGTCCCGGCAAGTTCGAGAACATCTCGTTCCAATTGCGCGCTGGCGAGGTGCTTGGCTTCGCGGGCCTGGTGGGGGCCGGGCGCACGGAGATTGCCGAGGCGCTGTTCGGGCTTGACCGGTTGGCGACGGGTCGTGTTTACGTGAGCGGCAAACCGATGCCGTTACGCCATCCGTCGGTGGCCATGCGCCATCACGTCGGGATGGTCCCCGAAGACCGCAAGCGGCATGGTTTGGTGCTGATGATGAAAGCGCGGGAAAACACCTCCCTGCCCACTTTGGAGAGGTTTGCGACCCTCGGATGCGTGCACGCTGCGATGGAGCAGCGCGTTGCACAAAAGTACTTCGACCTTCTTCGCGTCAAGGCACCCAGCGTCGAGTCGGTGATTGCGGGATTGTCTGGCGGCAACCAGCAAAAAGTTGTCCTTGGGAAGTGGCTCGCGGCGGATTGCCGGGTATTGATTGTCGACGAGCCCACCCGCGGAGTTGATGTTGGCGCCAAGGCGGAAATCCACGGCCTCATCGACGAACTCGCGAACAAGGGGAACGCAGTTCTCCTGATCTCCAGCGAACTCCCGGAGGTCATCAATCTCTCTACTCGTATTCTCATTCTTCGCAACGGCCGGATTGTCGGCGAAGTTTCGCGCGCCCAGGCCACCCAGGAAACATTGATGCGCTTGATGGCTGGTCTGACTTCATGACTATTTTTGCGCTTTCGCATTTCAGGGTTGCATCGCGCAGCGAACTTTGTTACCCATTTGTCACAAGGAGGTGGGGGAACGCAGTTCTCTCATTGGAAATGATGGAATGGGGAGCCAGCCGTATCCTGGCTTTGCGCAAGCACGCCAGTATGACCCAGTCACAATTTGCCCAGTGGCTTGGCGTCTCGATCAAGCAGGTGAAATACCTGGAACACCAGCGTCGCAATCCCAGTGGACCGACCCGGAGGTTGCTCGGCATTCTGGCACATCAACTCAGCTTTGAGGGTGGCGTAGCGGTACAAGTCCTGGGCGCCAGCCCGTCTCAGCCGAAACTACCAGCCCGTCCCTCCAAACCAAAGAATCTGCCAGCGAAGAACGGTGGCACCGGTGGTTCGGTTGAATCGACAACTGCGGCGCCAGCGGAGGCCATCGTCCCTGATTCCAACGCCCCTGCGCGAACCGCCGATGATGAGGCTTTCGTTTGGCTCTAGTTGATGCTATAATTCGTTTGTGAGCGCTGACATCCGGCAACCTCGTTCGCGGGGGAAGTACTGGCGGCGCGTTTCACTTGTCGCATTGGCCCTCTCCGCATTGTTCTTTGCCTGGCGATTGATCCTCGACCGTCTTCTCGCTGCCGAAATGGCTGCTATCCACGAGAGAAATTATCCCGTCACACTGGCAGAGTTGGATCGATGGTATCCACGGGTTCCTGTGGAAGAAAACAGCGCCCTGGTGTTCCGCAAGGCGTTTGCGAGTCTGTCCGGCCAATTCAACCCGTCCTTCTTGCTCGACGATGAATCCATAGACCTTCCACCATCGGGTGAGTCACAAATTGACCCGGGCAAACAAACGGTGGCGGGTTACCTCAGTGGAAACGATGCGGCCCTGACCTTGTTGCACCAGGCTTCCAACATGCCTCGAAGCCGGTTCCCGATCAATTTGGGCAAACTCTCGATCATGCCCTACCCGCACCTGGCGAATGTCGTTCGTAGCGCGTACCTGTTGCAGACCGACGCGGCCAATCACGTTGAGGATACCAGCCCGGAGTTGGCGCTGCTCTCCGTTGAGTCATCGTTCGCCCTCTCGCGGTCGCTCGCGAAAGAACCGCTGGTTCGCTCCCACCTGGCGCGCATCGATAGCCAAAGAATTGCTGTCAGCAGTCTCCAGCATATGCTGAACAAAACCAGCTTAACGGACGAGCAGTTGAGCAGCCTTGCCGCCGCGCTGGAGAAAGCCGACGATCAGCGCGGACTCGCCCGTGCGTTCATTGGCCAACGGTGCATTGGTATCTACAGTTTCGATAGGATGCGGGATAAAACGGACCTGACCGCTCCCCCGGCTGGCCGGTCGCGCCCACTGAGTCAAAGACTTCTTATAAATGCAGCGGTTTTTCTCAGTTCACCCCAGTACTTGTACGACAGTTGCGGATTTCTCCAATGGGACGAGCTGCACTACCTGCAGTTGATGGATCGTTATATTCAGGCCGCCCAGATGGATTTTCCCGAGCGAATCGGCGCAGCACAGGCGATGCGCCGATCACTCGAACAACAGGATGGGTTACACGCGCTCTCCCGCGGGTGGTTGCGCGGCATGAACGGTTCCCGCGTCATTGTGAAGGACGCGGCCGTTACCGCCCGCCTCCGTTCCGCGCGAGTTGCCATCGCCATTGAGCGCTTCCGTGTTTCCCATGATCATCAACCGCCCCAGACCCTCGCGGAACTCACGCCGTTTGGCAGCAGCGGGGTGCCGGTCGATCCCTTCGACGGCCGGCCGTTACGCTACAAGAGGTTCACGACGGGGTACGTCGTATACAGCATCGGCGAGAAGGGTGACGGAGATGGAAACCCTCAAAACGATTTGGCATTTCTTGTGGAACGTTGAGCGCGGCGTTATGAGACGAACCCCGTTCCTTGGCGTCGCGTTCCTTTTTTGATGGAGAGAAGCTTGCGGATTAGAGCCCCGGCACGCCCGGTGCTGTCAATCCAGCAGCGATGTGAGACTACTGTAGCCATGGCAAGTCCAACGATCCTGCTTGTCGACGACGATGTCGCAGTTTTGGCGTTGCTGTCCAACATGTTAAACCGCTTCGGTTACGTGGTGGCCGGAGCTTCTAATTCCCAAGCGGCCATAGACTACGTGACTGGCACCCGAAACCGGTTTGATGCGATTGTCACAGACCTCGCCATGCCCGGCATCAACGGCATGGAATTCCTGGCATTGGCGAAGAAGACATTTCCCGATGTTCCCGTCATGATTATGACCGGCCACATGGAGCAGCGCACGATCGACGAGGCTTTACACCTGGGAGCTTTTGCCTACCTTACCAAGCCACTGGATTTCCAGGAATTTACCAGTACGATTGAGCGCGCCCTCCGTCCCACAGTGAAGACGAGCCGCTGACGTACCGTGGCTAATCACACGGGCTTCGCAACGCCACTTTTTTTCTTGTCGAGCGTCACAAACCGCCCTAGGACTCTCCCGGCATGAACTCGCTTTCATGGGGCATTCTGGGAACCGGCCGAATCGCCGGCATCTTCGCCAAGCAACTTTCCCAATCCAAAACCGGCAAACTCGTCGCCGTTGGCAGCCGCTCGCAGGCGAGCGCCGACAGGTTCGCCGCCGAGTACCACGTACCGCGCGGCTACAGTTCGTACGAAGCGTTGCTCGTTGATTCCCAGGTCCAAGCGGTCTACATCGCAACACCGCACTCCTTGCACGCCGAGTGGTGTCTCAAAGCCGCCGAAGACGGCAAGCACATCCTCTGCGAAAAGCCGCTGACGCTAAACCACATCGAAGCGCTGGCAGTCATTGAAGCGGCGCGAAAGCATGATGTCTTTCTCATGGAAGCGTTCATGTACCGCTGTCATCCGCAGACCGCGAAGCTCGTTGAACTCCTTCGGGAGAAAATCATCGGCGAGGTGCGGACTATTCATGCGTCATTTGGTTTCCAGAGGGACTTTAATCCCGAAGCTCGCCTCTTTAAGAACGCGCTCGGCGGCGGCGGTATCCTCGATGTCGGTTGTTACACTGTGTCGGCATCGCGTCTCGTGGCGGGCATTGCCACCGGCAGGCCGTTTGCCGAACCGCTCGAGGTGAAAGGCTGCGGGCATTTTGCGCCGAGCGGCGTCGATACCTGGGCCACCGCATCGCTAAAATTCCCCGGCGACATCCTCGCAGCCCTAACCACCAGCGTCGAAGTGCAACAGCACAACACGCTGCGCATCCAGGGATCGAACGGCAGCATTTTCGTGCCCGCACCGTGGGCGCAGATTCACGACGGCACTACGACCAAGGTGTTCGTCGAGCGTAAAGGTGTGCCGCAACAAGAGATCGTCGTGGAATTGACGCAGCCCGCCTACGCGATCGAGGCTGACCACGTCGCGGCGCACATCGAGCGGCGCCAGGCACCCGCGATGAGTTGGGATGATTCGCTCGGTAACATGCAAACGCTCGATCGCTGGCGCAAATCGATTGGGCTTATTTACGAGTCAGAGAAAGCAGCCGGAATAACTTTGTAAGGAGTGACCACCATGAATCGCTTTCAGATCCCTGTTCTCGCACTGACGGCCTGCTATTTCACGGCTACAGGGAGCGTTCCCGCCCAAAACCCTCCGCTGCCGGTGATTCCTACGAATGCGTTCCGGGTAACCGAATACGGGGCTGTCGGGGACGGCAAGGCGATGAATACCGTCGCCATTCAGAAGACGATTGATTCGGCTTCCAAAGCAGGAGGTGGAATCGTTCTGGTCCCGGAAGGCAGGTTTCTTACCGGCCCGCTCACGCTCGCCAGCCGCATCAATTTACATTTGGCCAATAATGCGGTGATTTTAATTAGCGACGATATGACAAACCATCCAATCGCCAACGAGAGATACCAGGATTGCATTTCCGTTGCCGACGCGCAGGACATCGAGATCAGCGGGGAAGGAGCCATCGACGGCCAGGGCAAAGCCTGGTGGGCGGCTTTTGAGGCGAACCACGCCATGACACACCGGCCTTATATGATCAAACTGTCCAACTGCAAACGCGTGCGCATCCAGGGAGTCACCCTGAGCAATTCGCCAATGTTTCACCTGGTGCCGCAGAATTGCGCAGACGTGACGATCCAGGGAATTACCATCAAATCGCCGAGCAATGCCCACAACACGGATGGGATTGATCCTTCAGGGTGGAATTATCTCATCACGGACTGCACCATTGATACAGGGGACGACAACATTGCGGTGAAGCCCGGCAGCGGTCGGACTCCGGGCAATAAGAATTACACGATCACAAATTGCCGGTTTTTGCATGGTCATGGAATGTCGATCGGTTCGGGAACTTCTGGCGGAATCGAGGACCTCCGGGTCAGTAATTGCATTTTTGACGGGACCGATGCCGGCATTCGCATCAAAACGTTACGCGGTCGCGGTGGTCTGCTGCAGAATTTAATGTACGAGAATCTTACGATGACAGCGGTAAAGAACCCGATCTACATAATCGACTGGTACCCGGAGCGGGACGCACCCAAAGATCCCGCAACTGAGAAACCCGAGCCCACCACAGACCGCACACCCATCAACAAGAATATCGTCATTCGCAATGTGACCGCGACCAACTGCCCAACTGCCGGAACGATCCGTGGCCTGCCCGAGGCGCCGATTACCAACGTGACACTATCGAATGTGGTGATCTCGGCAAAGACCGGCTTAAAAATCTACCACGCCCACGGAATTCGATTCTCGGACTCGAAGATTGAGGTGGAGAGCGGAAAACGGCTAACGCTCTTTGATGCGGAAGTTACAGGTCTTGAATGATCCCAGTGGAATATACCGGTTGAAGCGCATCAAGCAGTGCGACTCAGCCAGCCGGGTTCGCGTACGTGCTCTTCTTCATGGCGGCGCGTGCGCGCAGCCATCACTTCGGCACGACCGAGGTAACCTACCAACGCGTGCGGCGTCTCGCGACTGACAACGGGCAGGCGGCCTACGCCGTTGGTCAGCAGTTTTACCAGAGCGTCATGCACAGATTCATCAGGATACGCGACAACCAGGGTCGCGGTGCAAACTTCTCCAACCGTGGCGTCGTCGGGATGTAGCTGCAACAAACGCAGAACGTCCCCACGGGTAATGATCCCCACCAGCCGGCCCGCAGTGTCGAGAACGAGCGCGGCCTGACGCTGATGACTCTGGGATTCATTACGCACGATACGATCCGCCAGTTCCGTTAACTTCATTGCCGCGGAAATGGTGGGTGGTTTTTTGCTCATCACCTCTTGCACTGTCACCTGCTGAAACACATCGGCCTCATAATCTTGATGGACATGCAGCCCACGTCGTGCCAGCTTTTCCGTCATGATCGAGTGTTTCATGAATCGGCGCGCGATGCCGCTGGCGATGACGCTAACCAGCATGAGTGGCAAGACCGAGTTGTAATCGCGGGTAATTTCAAAGGCGAAGATGATGAAGGCGAATGTCGCGTTGGCCGCCGCCCCGAACACCGCCCCCATGGCCACGAGGGCAAATGCACTGGGCGCCAAATGTGCGCCGGGGATGAATCGATTCAGTCCCATGGCAAACGCGGCACCCATCGCCGCGCTGGTCATAAACATCGGTGCCAACAGTCCACCGGAGGTTCCGGACCCCAGCGAGACGAGCAAGGCCAGTGCTTTGAAGACCATAATTCCCAGCAACAAATCCAGCGTGAACTTGTCATTCAAAATATCCGAGATCGTGTCGTATCCGACTCCGAGCACACGCGGCATGAAGAAACCAATCGTACCCAGCGCGAGACCACCGATAGCAGGCCACCAGAATTCAGAGACGGGCAAATGCTCGAATTGATCCTCGACCCAATACAACGCCCGGCTGAATCCCACCGCCGCAAAGCCGCAAATCACTCCGAGCAAAAGGTAGTAGAACAAATTGGCAGGGATGCCAAAATCCACGTTGCCAATCTCGAACATCGCGCTCCGCCCCATCACGACAAATCGTGTCGCGGTCGCCAGCGTGCTCGCAACCACCAACGGGATGAAGGAGCGCGACCGAAATTCGAACAGCAGCAGTTCAATCGCCAGGATCACCCCGGCGATCGGCGTGTTGAATGTCGCCGACATCCCGGCCCCGGCGCCACAGGCCAGCAAGACCTTGCGTTCGGATGCAGTCATATGGAACAGTTGCCCTACCAACGACCCGACTGCGCCCCCGGTTTGAATGATCGGGCCTTCCGCTCCAAAAGGCCCACCAGTACCGATGGCCACGGCCACCGAGAGCGGCTTGAGAATGGCGACCTTCGGATGGATCCGGCTCCGGCTCGTCAGCACGGCCTCCATCGCCTCAGGAATGCCGTGGCCTTTGATTTTGGATGTTCCATACTTGGCCATGAATCCAATTACAATCCCGCCAGCTGCCGGCAACAGGATCACCAACGCTCCGAGATGGTGTGTCATTGGACTGGTGAACTCCGCTGAAAGCCGGTGAAAAAAGAATAGATTGGTAAACAAACCGATCAGTTTGAGCAACAAATAGGCGATCAATCCCGCAGCGACACCGATGCCACTCGCCAGCAGAGAAATCCATCCCAACCGAAAATTGACCGCGTGGCTGGCCGGTAGCTGGACGTGTCGATTCAATTCAGAAGCTGTTTCCATAACGAATTATTCCCGCAATCATTAGCCCGCTGGAAGGAAAATCGGGGCCGTCCTTCCGCGTTACATGGGCGTATCAGTCAAGATTGGATCGTTCGAGATCGCGCCCCCGTAGCGCAAACCAAATGGTGCCGAGTACACCAAAAGCAAACGCGGCGAGCAGATTCACACGCGGGTTGACCTGCCAGAGAAACGCCCCGCCGAATGCGGCGATGGACACGATCACATCGCGAACCAGATAGTAGAGCCCGAATACACCCGCCTTTCGGTCCTCGGGTGCGAGGTCCATGATCAACGCCTTGCGTGTCGGCTCACCGAATTCCTTCAGCCCGCGCAACACAAACGCCACGACCAGCATCTCGAAAGACCGGGAGTACAGTAGCATCAGGGGAAACAGCGTGAAAAACACGAAGGTCATCACCACAAATGGTTTCTTGTGACTTCGGTCGGCAAAGTAAGCAACGGGTAAATAGATGGCCACTGCCGTCGCCATCTCGATCGCGCGGAGCATGCCGAATTGCAGCGCGCTGACGGGGCCGGGGGTCTTCGCAGTGCCGACGGCCCACACGACAACAAAGGCATAGGGGATTTGCTCGCAAAACCGCACGAGGATGTCGGCGACCAGTAATTGCTTCAGCTCGCCGCTCATGTAACGCCACATGCGTACCGGATTGTGCTCGGCCTCTTTCCTACCAACCGGCAAATCGTCTTCGATCAACACTTGTTGCAGCACCACCGCGACCGCCGCCATTGCCAACGCCCCGATGAATGCCAACCGCACTCCTCGTTCAACTCCCCAGGCGTTGATAAATGCGCCGCCGATAATCGGTCCGATCGCCATCGGGAACCGCCTCACGAGCGAGTGCAACGAAACACCCATCGTCCGCTTGTTCTTCGGCAACACCCGGGCCACGAGACTCATCGTCGCCGGCAGGGAGATCGCGGTCCACGATAGAAACAGCGCCGCGGCGCCCAGCACCGCCGGCCACGTGGGAACCAGGATCACAATGATGAAGCCGATCATGGACGCGATGTTGAATACCAACAACGCGCGCTTTGTGCCGAGCCGGTCGGAGAGATAGCCGCCCGGAAACGAGTACAGCGCGCCCAGCAGGTTGTCCATGCCGTTGAGGAATCCCACCGAAATAAATCCGCCGCCAAGCGTAAGCAAATAGAGGGGCAAAAATTGCTCGGCCATGTGCTCTCCCATTCCCACGAGCACCACCATGCTCAGCAGTCCCACCAGGCTGCGCCGCAAACCAAGAAACTCAACCAGTCGCGCGCCTCGCGACGTCGTTGACTGTTGGATTGACGTCATATAGTCGGTCGGTATCTATCACCAAGCCGTCCATGCAGCAAGGATTGGCAAGTGGCTGAAATTCGGGTATGCAACTGGAACAAGACCTTGCGCCCCTCCACAACAGACGAAACCAAAAGCATGACTCGCGCTCGATGGAGCGGGGTGGGCGTCCTGCTGCTCCTGATCCTCTGCATGTTTGGCGACGTATTATTCACAAGCCGGCCCCTTATGCTCTCGGACGCGGGGACGGATATCGCCAACATCTATAGCTACTGGCGCCCCTTTGCCGCGGAACAACTCCGCCACGGTCATGTGCCCTTGTGGAACCCGTATGTGTTTTGTGGACAACCATTCCTGGGTTGGGGCGTAGGCGGTGTATTGTATCCGCCGAACTGGCTGGATCTCACGCTGTCGTTGCCGCGCTCGATTAACCTCGGCATTGTCCTTCACGTTTTCCTTGCGAGCGTGTTCACGTACGTCTGGGCGCTGCGTCGTGGAATGCATCCCCTGGCGGGAACTATTTCCGCCGCGTTGTTCATGTTCTCGGGCACCTACTTTTTTCATGTGTATGCCGGCCATCTGATGTTGCTCTATGGACTCGCCTGGATGCCACTGGTGCTCGCATCCCTTGACGAGTGGATTCGCACGCGAAAGCCCGGCTGGATTCTCCTGGGAATGGTCGCCGTCGCCCTGCAGCTATTCGTCGGGGATTTGCAAGGGTGGTTTTATACCGCCGTTGTTGCGGGGCTTTTGACCGCACTCCAGTTACTGAATACCCGATGCCGCTCAAGGATCCTCTTGGGTTTGCTCGCCATGTATGCCGGGGCAACGGCACTCGGAGCCATTCAATTGTTGACGAGTCTGCAAGCCGGCTCCGAAAGCGTCCGTGGCGGCGGTGTCAGCTATGAATTCGCCTCGATGGTTTCCTTCGCCCCGGAGAATCTGCTCACGCTTCTGTCGCCAGGGTTTTTCGGAAACATGACCACCCTGCCCTACTGGGGACGTTGGTATCTTTGGGAGATGTGCCTGTTCATCGGCATCAGTGGCCTGTCTCTGGCAATCTATGGTGCCGTGCGCGGCCAGCGGGAACTTCGCCGCACACTGCTCCCACTCACGATCATTCTCCTGGTCCTCGCCCTCGGTTCGAATACTCCCCTGTTCCGCGTACTGTATCGGTGGGTGCCAGGCTTCGACCATTTGCGAGGGAACGCCAAATTCATCATCCACGCCTCCTTGCTCATGGCGATGCTCGCGGGAACCGGCCTCGACCAACTCCTGAAAAGTCCGCGCGGTAATAAATGGTGGGCACTCGGTCTCTTGATCACCGGTATCATTGTCGGAAGCGCGGCGCTGGAAATCCGGTCGGCAGCACATTCTTCTGACCCCACCACCTGGTGGACGCGTGCGATGCAGTCGATTTACGCCACGCAAGAAACTTATCCACCAGCCACGACCTACACGGATGCCGCGTCTGTCAAGAATGCCGGGATCTTCGCCTCGCGGTGCCTGTTCGTGGCCGCCACCGAATTCCTTGTCGTGAGCGGCTTGCTCTTTCTGGCCGGGACGTCTCGCAAGGCGGTTTACGCCCTCGCCTTTATGGCGGTCGCGGAGATCTTTGCTTTTGCCCGGACAACGCGCACAACTTTCAACTTCTCCGACACCCAATCGCCCAATCTCCACGCCTTCGTCGACAAACACCCCGGCGATTATCGAATCTTCTACCAGCGCACCCCGAATATGGCGATGTGGTTGGGCAAGGAAGATGTCTGGGGTTACTCGCCCTCCACGCTCAAGCGCTATGCCGAGTTCATGGCCTTCACTCAGGGGCAATCTCCCGACGGCGTCACGCTCTACGTCGATATGTCGCAGTTCCATCCGCTGCATGCCATGTTGCGCTGGCGCTATGCCTTTCTTGCAACGAAAGATGGCGACCGCATCCTCACGGCAAAGTCGTTCATGTCTCATCTCCAGTTGATTCAGGATTACCGCATCATCCCCGGGCGCGATGCGATCTTTCAGGCGATGACCTCCCCGACCTTCGATCCACAACAGCAAGTCATTCTCGAAACCGAACCCGATCCCGCGCCAACATTCTTCGCCGAGAGAGGAACCGCCAGCGTTGTGGATTCTTCCCCCGGTCAATTGACCGTGGAAGCCGATCTTCCCCATCCAGCCATCCTCTTGATCACGGATGCGTACAGCAACGGCTGGCGCGCCCGACCGCTCGAAGGCAGCGTCCAAACCACATATCGAGTCCTGCCCGCAGATTACATCTTGCAAGCCGTCCCACTCTCTGCGGGTCATCACCACATTCAACTTGAATACTTGCCGGCTGCTTATCAAAAAGGAAAGTGGATCTCCTTCATATCTATCGTCGGTTTCTTGCTCGGAACCGGCTACTACGCGCGAAAGAGCTATCATCTTCCCTGAGATCAAACCGCATATCCGCTTGTCGTCAATGCGAGACGGGATACAATGACGGTCACATCCCATGAGAAATCCCAGATGAAAAGGCTCGGCATCGGCATCGTCGGCGCGCGCTACGGGGCGCGGATGCACCTCGCCAATTACGCCAAACTGCCCCGCGACCTCGTGGAGATTCGTGGAGTCTGTTCCCGCACCAAGGAAAGCGCCGCCGCATTCGCCAAAGAAGCGCAAGTCGCCTTCGTCACCAACGACTACGACGCGCTGCTCGCCAGGAAAGACATCGACGTAATAGACATCTGCACGCCACCAGCCTTGCATCATGAGTTTGCCACCCGTGCCGCCAATGCCGGCAAGCACATCATCATGGAGAAACCACTCACCGGCTATTTCGGTGTCGCCGGCGACACCGAACCCATCGGCAAACACGTCCCGCGCGCCCGGATGCGTGACGGTGCGCGTAGCAATGCTACCGCGGTCCGCGAAGCGGTGCGCCGCAATGGCGTAAAATTCTGCTACGCGGAAAACTGGATCTATGCACCGCCTATTGAAAAGATGCGCCGTCTGATCGCCGCGTCCAAGGGCGCGATCCTCGAACTGCGCGCTGAAGAAAACCACTCGGGCTCCAACTCGGTCTTCTCGCGGGATTGGAAGTCGACCGGCGGCGGCGCGTTGCTGCGCATGGGCGTACATTCCGTCGGCGCCTGTCTGCATCTGAAGCAATGGGAAGGTCAGTTGCGGCTCAAGAAAGGCATTCGCCCCATCTCCGTCGTCGCCGATGTGGCCGACCTGATTCATAGTCCGGCGTCGACTCACGCCCGCGACGCCGGTGCAAACCAATGGATCAGCGCCAACCCCGTCGACGTGGAAAACTGGGCCAATATTTCCATCGCCTTCGATGACGGATCGCGCGCGACGGTCATCGTCAGCGACGTCGGCCTCGGCGGTCTGAACACCCGCGTGACCGCCTTCATGACCGATGGCGTGATCAAGGCCAATATGACCTCCAATGACGCCATCGAAACCTACGCGCCCGATCCCTCCGTCTTTCAGAGCGAGTACTTCACCGAAAAACTCGAAACCAAGTCCGGGTGGAATCGACCGAGCTGCGACGAAGATTGGTTCCGTGGATTCTCCCAGGAGATCGCCGATTTCGTCAGCGCCATTCGCGAGGATCGTGAACCCCGCTCCGGCATCGACCTCGCTGTCGAATGCGTCAATGTGATTTACGCGGCCTATCTCTCTGCGGAAACCGGCGCTCGCGTCCAAATCGACTAGGCTTGTCTTATGACGAAACATGCCATCCTTTTCCTGCTGGCAACTTCTCTCCTCGCGAGTTGCGCCACTGAAAAAAGTTCGCGCGCCGTGTTCGACATAACCGCGTACGGCGCGGTCGACAATCCGCAAGTCTCCAGCGCCGACGCCTTCCGTCAGGCCATCGCCGCTTGCCGCGCAGCCGGTGGCGGCACGGTCCGCGTTCCCGCGGGTAAATTCCTCACCGGCCCGATCGAAATGGTCGACAACATGACTCTTCAGGTCGACAGCAACGCTGTCGTCCTCTTCGAGACCGACCGCACGAAATATCCCGACATCACCTCGCGCTGGGAAGGCCTCACCGAAAACGGTCCGCATCCCCTCATCTTCGCCAACGGCCTTCATCACATCGCCATCACCGGCCCCGGCACCTTCGACGGCCAGGGCGCGACCTGGTGGGCCAACATGGACATGGCCGAACACGGTAACGCCCGTCCCGACCGCCCGATCCGCCGCCGCCCCATGCTTCTGCAAATCAAAGACTGCACCGACGTCCGTATCGATGGCCCCAGTTTCATCAACTCGCCCTTCTGGGCCGTTCACCTCCTCTACAGCGAGCGCATCGACGTCGGCCACTGCCGCATCATCAATCCGCCCACTTCTCCAAATACCGACGCCCTCAACACCGACTCCTGCCGCCACGTCGTCGTCCACGACTGCTACGCTGACGTCGGCGATGACGCATTCGGCATCAAATCCGGCCGCGACGAAGAAGGCCGCAAAATGAATCGCCCCACCGAGTATGTCACCTACCTCCGCTGCCACGTCGCCCACGCCCACAGCGTCTGCGCCATCGGTAGTGAAGAATCCGGCAGCGTCCGCCATGTCCGGTTCCTTGACTGCGACGGCGATGGCACCGACAACGGCATCCGCATCAAAAGCACCCGCGGCCGCGGCGGTATCGTCGAGGACATCGTCGCTTCTCACTTCCGTCTCCATAATGTTCGCAACGCCATCATCTTCTCCCTGCGCTACACCAAAACTCCCGCGGAGCCTCTCTCCGAACGCACCCCCCTCTTCCGCGACATCCACGTCGACCACGTCACCGCCCGCGATTCCCGCAACTGCGTCGTCATCGAAGGCCTCGAGGAATGCCCCATCCAAAATGTCACCCTCACCGACCTCGACCTCTCCGGCACCAACGGCGTCACCTGCACCTACGCCAAAAACATCACCTTCAAAAACGTCAAGCTCGCTGCCCAAACCAACCTCTTCGTAGTAGACCACTCCGAAAACATCCATCGCCTAAACTACAAAGAGCTTTCTCCGTAACTGCCGTTGTAGGCCACGTGCCCTCACGCGGCGGTCGTTCTTGACGAAACTGGGAAAAACGAACCCATTTGTAATAATTCACTTTTCAACCACAACCCACTGCTGCCCTGACACATCCACCAGAAATCTGGTGTAAAAAATTTGGGTTCGTTTCGCAGAAACACATGTTTTTCGAGGACTCACCTCCCCCGTCAAACAACACCCCTTCCTCTTGTCAAAGAACCAAGAGAATTATATCCATCTCTGGACAGCACGTCCAGTAAAATTATCAATTTACGATACATTAGCCGGGCTGCATCCCCAATTTACCCCCTGCCTAAAATTCGGTTGCAACTCTCCCTCCAAGCATTAGAATCTCCCTCCCCGCCCACACGGTCGGGTTTTTTGCGAAAGGGTTCCGATGAAATCTTATAATGTTGCGGTCATTGGCGGCGACGGCACCGGGCCGGAAGTCGTCCGCGAGGCGATCAAGGTCCTCGATGTGGCGTCGAAGAAATTCGGCCTCAAACTGAATTACACCCACTTTGATTTCGGGGGCGACCGCTACCTGCGCACCAAGGAAGTCCTGCCGGACAGCTCCGTGGACGACCTGCGCAAATTCCCCGTCGTGCTCCTCGGCGCCATCGGCCATCCCGACGTGAAACCGGGCATCCTGGAAAAAGGCATCCTCCTGCGCCTACGCTTCGAGTTGGAACAATACATCAATCTTCGCCCCGTGAAACTCTACGACGAACGCTTCTGTCCGTTGAAAGACAAGGGCCCGAAGGAAATCGATTTCGTCGTCGTCCGCGAGAACAACGAAGGCCTCTACACCGGCAGCGGCGGCTTCGTGTTCAAAGGCACACCCCATGAGATCGCCGTGCAGGAAAGCATCAACACCCGTCGCGGCGTCGAGCGTTGCCTGCGCTATGCGTTCGATTACGCCCGCAAACGCAACAAGGACAAAAAACTTACGCTCTGCGGCAAGACCAACGTCCTCACCTACGCCTTCGACCTCTGGGAGCGCGCGTTCCACGAGATCGGCAAAAAGGATTATCCCGACATCACCCGCGACTATGCCCACGTGGACGCCACAACGATGTGGTTCGTGAAAAACCCCGAGTGGTTCGATGTGATCGTCACCGACAACATGTTCGGCGACATCATCACCGACCTCGGCGCGATGATCCAGGGTGGCATGGGCATCGCCGCCGGCGGCAACATCAATCCGCAGGGCACGAGCATGTTCGAGCCCATCGGCGGCAGCGCGCCGAAGTACACGGGCAAAAATGTCATCAACCCGCTCGCCGCCATCTGCGCTGGCGGCCTGATGCTCGACTTTTTGGGCGAAACCAAAGCCGCCGCCGCCATCGAAAACGCCGTCATCAAAACCGTCCGCGAGAAGCTCAAAACTCTCGCCGCTGGCAAAATGGGCCACGGCACCAAGGAAGTCGGCGACCTCGTCGCAGCTGCCATATAACGGGGTAACCGCAACGACGGGATAGCGGCCCAGTAATATTGACGCCAAGGCGTTGCCGGGGTATTTTCTCTCTCCCCTTCGTCAGCAGAAGGCCTAAGGACACAACATGAGCAAAGGATATAACGTAGCCGTTGTCGGCGCGACCGGGGCGGTCGGCGTCGAGATGATTGAGACTTTGGAGAAACGCGGGTTTCCCGTAAAGAATCTCCGCCTCTTCGCGTCCGAACGCAGCGTGGGCAAGAAGATGAAGTACAAGGGCACGGACGTCGGCGTCGAATTGCTCAAGGCCGGTATTTTTGAAGGCATCGATTTCGCGCTGTTCAGCGCGGGGGCGTCGCGTTCCAAGGAATTCGCGCATGGCGCCGCCAAACAGGGCGCCGTGGTCATCGACAATTCATCGGCCTTCCGCATGGAACCCGATGTGCCGCTCGTCGTCCCCGAGGTAAACCCGGGCGACGCGAAACTGCACAAGGGCATCATTGCCAATCCCAATTGTTCAACCGCGATCTTGCTGGTCGCGCTCTATCCGCTGCACAAAGCTAATCCGGTGAAGCGCGTCGTGGTTTCCACCTACCAAGCCGCCAGTGGCGCGGGCGCGAAGGCCATGCAGGAATTGGAAGAGCAGACCCACATGCTGTTGCACGGCCAAAAGGATATCAAAATCGAAGCGCTCCCGCAGCGCATCGCTTTCAATCTCTTCCCGCAAGTCGACGTGTTCCTCGACAATGGCTACACCAAAGAGGAAATGAAGTTCGTCAACGAGTCGCGCAAGATCATGCATCATCCGACCCTGATGATCAGCGCCACCTGCGTGCGCGTACCAGTCTACCGTGCCCACAGCGAGGCGGTGAACATCGAGTTCGAGCGGCCCATGACACCCGCCGAGGCGCGCGCCATCCTGTCAAAAGCGCCGGGCCTCCAGGTCGTGGACGATCCGGCCAACAAAAAATATCCGATGCCCATCGATGCCTCGGGAATGTATGACTGTCTCGTGGGCCGTGTTCGGCAGGATGTGTCGCGCGATGACGGCAAGGGAATCGAACTGTTCGTCAGCGGCGATCAACTCCTGAAGGGCGCCGCTCTCAACGCGGTGCAAATCGCCGAGCTGCTGGTGTAGTTGCGACGCAGAAAAGCGCTGCCGGCTGCACGATTCAATATCCGGGAGTGCCCGGCGGTCGGAACCCACCCATGGCGCCGGTGCCTTCCCAGTCCTGCGGGCGATTCCAGGGGATGGAACTGACGTTGTTTTCCTGTTGCTGTTGCGTGGTGGCGCATCCGCCCAGAAACACAACGCCGCCCGCCAAGAGTGCCCTGAGAAAAACGATGCGGATTGCGTTCACCGAAATTGCCAGCCTCGGTTAGTGGATAATGAGATCGCCCACAACGGGCGTGCCGTGCATGTATTCCGGCATAATCTGGCCGATGCAGTTGTTGGCCGCGACGGAAACCACTTGCACCTTGCCAATGAGCTTGGTGTCGCGGTAGACAAGGAATTCAGCGTTCGGCTGGACCCGCTGCGCCTGGCCGACATCCAACACGAGGAAGCCCCATTTCTCCTGCACCACCGTGACGTGGCCGCGCAGCCCGACAGGCGTGGTGGTCAGGAATTCCAACTTCTCCTTCAGCTGCACATTGTCCGCATGCAATGTCACAAGCTGTTGACCGAGAATCTTGTTCTCGTCCCCCAGGGACACGATTTTGTCGGTGAGCTTGTCGAGGTTGTCGATGTCCGTGATGCCCGCTTTGCTCAACCCGTCTTTAATCTTCGTCACCATTGCCTGCGATGCACCGAGATCAGTCTTGGCCTGCTGCAATTCCTTGTCCTTGTCCGCCATTTGCGTCTTCAGGCCGTCGGCTTCCTGCGTCTTCTGGTCGAGTGCCACCTTCGTGGTCTGAAGATCATTGGTTGCCTTCGCCAAATCGCCCTTGGTTTGCGTCAAATCATTTTGGGCCTGCTTGAGGGTGGACTCCGCTTTCGTAAGCTTGGCGGTCGTGGTGGTCAGCGAATCGTTGAGTTCCGCGATCTTGCCCAGGTGGGCTTTCTTCATCACCTGAAGCTCGTACGCGAAAAAGCCCGATCCGAGACAGGCGATGATGACAACAATGGGGGCGATTTTTCCAAGTTTATTCATAACGCGGCTTTCCTCCGTCCAGACCGTTCTCCAGAAAAGTACAGGACATCCTAGCCAAATTTCCGCTTCGGTGTCAACCACGCCTTCGGTGTGAGTTGCCTAGGGCTCCCAATCATCATGCGTCGGCCCAATCGACCGCCGCCGCGTGTGCAACCGCACCATCCCCGCCAGATCTCGCAGCGCCGTCTCCACCTCGGCCTCAAATATCTCCGCCGACGTCGTGTGCGCGCCCATGGCCTCCACCGTATGGCGCTCGGCATTGTCCGAAGTCACCACCACGATCCTGCCCTTCGACCCTGCCTGCGCCACCAATCGCTCAATCACGTCATCCGCGGTCTTCCCGCGCTCGGAAAATAAAACCTCCACCCCGTGCGTCGGTTCCTTCCCCTCGGGCTTGTGTTTCGCCGCATAACCGTCAAACACCACCGTCACGCGTCGCCGACTGTGGTCCGCGTACTGCCGCAATAATCCCACCAACACCTCCCGCCGTTGCTGCAGCGACAACTGCCGCGCCTTCCGCGCAGCAAACCTCGGCCACGCGTGCAGCACGCTATACCCGTCCACCAGTATCCAATCTGGACTCATCTGCTGTAGGTGATACCCTACGGCGTAACAGAAATGAAGCACTCCCTGATGTTGGCGATCATTTTCCTCGCGTGCATCACTGCGCGCGGAGCCACGCTCCGACTCATCCAAACAATACCGCTCGAGGGAGTCGAGGGACGGATCGACCACATGGCCGTCGACATCAACGGCCAGCGCCTTTTCATAGCCGCACTGGGAAATAATTCGCTCGAAGTGATTGATCTGCGCGCCGGCCAACGCATCCGCACTATCAGCGAACTGCGTGAGCCGCAGGGGGTCGCCTATGTTCCGGAAGCAAATCAAATCTATGTTGCCTGCGGCGGCGACGGCGTAGTCAAGGTTTACGACGCCAAATCGTTCGACCTCGTTACCACTCTGCGCGACCTCGACGACGCGGATAACGCACGCTACGATTCTGTGGCCAAATGCGTGTACGTTGGCTACGGCAGCGGAGCACTCGCAATCATCGACACCATGACGGCGAAGCATATCGGCGACATCAGGCTCGCCGGCCACCCAGAGTCGTTTCAATTGGAGCAAAAAGGAAATCGAATTTTTGTCAATGTTCCCACAGCGAAACATGTGGCGGTTGTTAACCGGGAAAAACGCGGCGTTATCGCCACCTGGCCGCTAAAGAGCGCTACGGCCAATTTTCCCATGGCGCTGGACGAGGCGAATCGTCGGTTGTTCGTCGGTTGTCGCCGGCCAGCCGCTCTCGTTATACTCGACTCCGATTCTGGCAAGGATATCGCCGCCCCGGCGATCGGGGGCGATACTGATGACGTCTTCTACGATGCAGCCCGCCGGCGCATTTATCTTTCTTGCGGCGAAGGTTTTATCGACAACATCGGGGTTGGCGACTACAAGCTGATCGAGAAAATCCCGACCGCCGCCGGCACCCGCACGTCGCTCTTTGTGCCCGAACTGAATCGGCTCTATCTCGCCGTGCCTCATCGCGGCAATCAACCAGCGGAGGTTCGTGTCTATGAAATGGATCACCCGTGAGAAAGTGAAGGTCGACCGTGTGGCGTGTCCGTGGCTCATCAAGAAATTCGTCGATCCGCAGGCTGAATTCATCTTCACGCCAGCCAATAAAGTCCTGGACGAAGCCGGGCGGCTCGGGGCGATTCCGTACGACGTGACAAACGTTGAACTCGGTCACCATGGCGAAGACGTGTCCTTCAACTCGATTCTCAAAAAATACAATCTGGACGATCCTGCATTGCAGTTGCTTGGGGAGATCGTGCGCGCCGCGGATTCGCATCCGTCAAACCCGCATCCCGCCGGCGAAGGGCTGCGCTGGGTGGCCCATGGATTCAGCGCGCTGGGATTAAGCGATCACGAAATCCTCCAGCGTGAGTTCGTCGTCTACGACGCGCTCTATGCGGAATGCCAGGAGATGATAAATCAAGGCAGGACAAAGGGTGTTTCCTCGAAGTAACCGCCTTTTTCATCCGTAACATTCCGGTAATCTCATTTGTGGCAGGATACCGTGGTTGGCCAGAGTGCCGACTCGCGGTTCCGAGGAATTCGGTCGCGAAACTCAGCTATTCCAACTGGAGGTCATGTAAGTATGCAGCTCAGGCACATTGTTTCAGGAATCGCAGCCCTCACCCTCGCCGCGGGACTCGCCGTCCGCGCATCTGCCGAAGAAAAAGGAACGACGGAGAAACAATTGCTCCTTACGGACACCCCGGCTCCAGTGCAAGCGGCTATCAAGCAGTTCGCGGGAAGCAATGCCATCGAGAAGATCACGAAAGACTCGGAAGACAACAAGGTCATCTATGAGGCGTCGGTCAATATCGGCGGCACGAAACAAGCCGTCGAAGTGTCCGCTGATGGAACAGTGGTGCGAACCGAGAAGACGGTCGGACTGAAAGACACGCCGAGCGCTGTCCAGTCCGCCATCAAAAAACTGGCCGGCTCCGGCACGGTTGATGAAGTCGTCGAAGAGACTGCCGGCGGCAAGAAAACCTACGAGGCCGCTGTGACAATCGACGGCAAAAAGAAGGAAGCCGACATCGCGGCCGACGGGACGATTCAAGATGGGGAGGAAAAGGAAGAGCACAAAGGCCACGGGGACGGCGACAAGGATTAAGCTCGCCGAACAACTCTGCGGACTCCGGATGGGTTCTGAGGCGAGATGGGCGCCTCAGAACCTCATCTTTTTGGTAACATGCCACTATGAAGGTTCTTCTCGTTGAAGATTCCGCGCGTCTTCAAATGTCGGTGGGCCGGGCCCTACGCAAGGCCGGCTACGCCCTCGACGTCACTGACAATGGGGAAGAGGGACTCTGGCAGGCAGAAGCCAACGACTACGACGTGATCGTGCTCGATATCATGCTTCCGAAACTCGACGGTCTCTCGCTGCTGCGACAGCTTCGGCAAAAGGGCAAGGGCACCCATGTCCTCCTCCTCACGGCGCGGGACACCGTGGAAGACCGCGTGCAGGGGCTCCAACTGGGGGCCGACGATTACCTTGTCAAGCCGTTCGCGCTGGAGGAATTGCTCGCCCGCGTGGAGGCCCTCTGCCGCCGCGCCTATGGCAGCAAGCAAACCCGGCTCGTCATCGCCGACCTCGAAATCGACACGTCGGCCAAAGAGGTCTTCCGCGCCGGCAATCTGGTGCGGTTGAAACCCCGGGAGTATCTGTTGCTGGAATATCTCGCCCGCCGATCCGGTGAAGTGGTCACGCGTGGCGAAATCGAAGCGCATCTCTACGACGACAGCGTGGATCCGATGAGCAACGTGGTCGAGTCTGCCGTCTGCTCACTGCGAAAGAAGATCAGTGCGCCCAACCCGGCCCCGCTCATTCACACGCGACACGGATTGGGGTATGTACTGAAGGTTGAATCGGAATGAGGACGATCCGCCGACAACTCACCTGGAAACTGTTGGTGGCGTTCAGCCTGCCGCTCGTCTTCGGGGGAATTGCCGTCTTGCTCTCCACTCGTGCCGCATTACTCGAGGAATTTGACACCGCCCTCCGTACCAGGGCGCTGGCTATCATGACAGCCACCAGGCAGAGTGGTGGGCGGGTTGATGTGGAGGTCAACGATTCGATCATGCGTGAATCTGACGAGGAAGATACCGCCGGCTTTTTCCAGATGTGGCGTTCGGATGGCACAACCCTAAAACGCTCGGCGTCGGCCCCTGTCTCTCGCTTGCCGTCCCGCCTTGGCACGCTCGACAGGCCAAAGTTCTGGGACTTAACTTTGCCCTCCGGGGCTGCCGGTCGCGCCATTGGGATCAAATTCACCCCACAAACTTCCCAGGAGGAACACCCGACGTCCGCGTCAAACGAGGTCATTCTCGTAGTGGCCTCCGATCGCGGTGAATTGAACGAAACTCTTATGACGCTCGCGTTCGCCCTGCTCGGTTGCGGCGCGGGGTTGCTGGTGATCACTTTCGTGGTGGTTCCACGCCTCTTGCGCCGCGAGTTGGCGCCGCTGGACGCCCTCGCCGACCGGGCCACGCGCATCAACGCTGATTCGCTGGCCACGCGCTTTCCCACCGCCTCGCTACCGGGCGAGTTGACGCCCATAAGCACCCGGTTGAACGACCTGCTCGCGCGGCTGCAACAGTCCTTCGAACGGGAACGCCGGTTCAGCGCGGACCTGGCGCATGAACTGCGCACCCCCATCGCGGAATTGCGCACCCTGGCCGAAGTCGCGCTGAAATGGCCGGAAACCCGTGAGGCGGCCACCGACCGCGAGGCTCTGGCGATCGCTGTGCAGATGGAGGGCGTCGTCACCCGGCTTCTGGCTCTGCTGCGAAATGAGCGTGCCCAACTGCCCGTGCTGACAGAGCGTGTCCATCTCACGCCGTTGATTGAGAATGTCTGGCGGCCCTTCGCCGAAAGGGCGGCCGGTAAGCAATTGAAAGTCACTCGCACCGTAGCGGACGAAGCCGAAGTCGAGACCGACCCTGTGTTATTGCGCTCCATCCTCACCAACCTCATGGACAATGCTGTGGAATACACTCCCCATGGAGGGACCGTGCGCGTCGAGGCGGATGTGAGGACGACTCAATTCACGCTGCAAATGAGCAATAGCTGCCGCGATCTTACCTCGGACGATGTGTCACATTTCTCCGAGCGATTCTGGCGCAAAGATGGCGCGCGCTCCGATCCGGAGCACAGTGGGTTGGGACTGTCGCTGGTAAAGGCATTCACCGAACGTTTGGGATTCCAACTCGAAGTCAGGCTTGTCGATCCATCCACCCTTTCCATCACCGTGTCGGGACCGAAATCGAACGGAGTCGCGGAAACGAACTGAACGAAGAAAATCTCACGGCCCACTGCGCCGGATCGGTGGATCGGGCCTCATTCAGTCGGGCGCACACGCACGACCTCCGCGCCGACGATGCAGACATCGTCCACAAAGCCTTGTTTGCCGGCGTACTGTTGGATATCCGCCAGCAACTCGTCGAATAGCTGACCAACAGGCAAATTGGCCCGCTGGCGTACCGCCGCCAGCAATCGATCCGGGCCATACTCTTCGCCAGAGGTACCTTCCACTTCATACAAGCCATCCGTGTAAAGTACGATCAGGTCATGTCGCGAGATCGTGCTCCGACAAAGCGGGTACTCCGATTCCTCAAACACCCCGAGCGCCGGGCCGGGCCGGCTCTTTGGGAACCGCAGCGGCTCGACCATCCCTGCCTTGCGCCGCACCAAAAAGGGGCTGGGATGTCCGGCGTTTGAGTAACGCAGTTCACCGCGCGCGAGATCAATCACAAGATAGAATGCCGACGCAAACATCGGACTGCGCGTTTGGGTCAGAATCGCAAGCAGGCGGAGATTGATCTCTGTTAGGAACTTGTCGGGTTCCGCCGCCGCCGGCAGTAATTCTTCGGCCAGAGCGCGCACCATCGCGGTCACCAGCGCGGCGCGAACGCCGTGGCCCATGACGTCGCAGATAAGCACGCCGGCTTCCGTGTCGGAAATCGGGAGCACGTCGAAAAAATCCCCGCCCACCGCGCTCGTCGGGTGATAGCGGTGATGGAACTGCAGCGCGCTTTCCGTCGCAATGGCGTCGTGCGGAAACGTCGGATAGTGTTGCGGGAGAAACGCCTGCTGGATTTCGCGCGCCATGTTGAGGTCGGTTTCCATCTGCGCATTCTTTTCGCGCAATTCGTTCGTGTAACGGGCGACCTGCTCCTCCAGCCGCTTGCGTTCGAGCGCGCTGGTAATCGCGCGCAACAACGAGGGTACGTCCAGGGAATCCTTCGGGAGGTAATCTTTTGCCCCGCTCTTCATTGCCTCGACGGCGACCGCCTCGTTGCCCATGCCGGTGAGCATGATCACCGCCGGCTGGCGCGCCAGCGGCAGACTGCGAATGTGGGCAAGCACGCTCAGGCCGTCGGCGCCCGGCAGTTTGTAGTCGAGAAGCACGAGGGTGTAGTTCCCCTGGGAGATTTCCACCACGGCCTTCTCGGCCGTATCCACCCATTTCGACGCAAACTGCAGGTCAGCGCCCAGGGTCGGGAGCAACCGTTGCAGGATCTCCGCGTACATGGGGCTGTCTTCGACAACCAGCAGGGGTACGGGTGCGGCGCTCATGGGACCGTCTTGTTCTTCGGCGGAAGCTTGGAAACTTGCAGCCAATACTGTTGGATCTCCTCGACTAACTTCAGGCAGTCGTCGAACTGCACGGGCTTGGTGAGATAACTGTTCGCGCCGACCCTGTAGCAGCGGGAGACGTCTTCCTCGCGGTCAGAAGTTGTGAGCACCACCACGGGGATCTCTTTCATCCGCGGATCCGTCTTGACCTGCTCGAGCACCTCCACCCCGTTTTTCCTGGGTAGGTTCAGGTCGAGTAAAATCAGGTCGGGACGTTGCGCCGTACCGGCTTTGGAATACTGTCCGCGCTGAAAGAGAAAGTCCAGCGCTTCCTCGCCATCCCGACAGACAGAGACGCGATTGCCCTTATGGCTGCGCCGAAAGGCTTCCATCGTGATCTCCACGTCCGCCGGGTTGTCCTCCACCAGGAGAATGTCAAACGGTGGGTGCGAGTTCGGGGCGTCCATTGGTGGTTGTTCTGGTGGCTTCCGCGGCGGTTGCGGTTGCTGTTTCCTTTAGTTCCCGTTTCGGCAGCGTGAAATAAAACGTCGTGCCCTTGCCGAACTCACTTTCCACCCAGACGCAACCACCGTGCCACTCTATCACGCGCTTCACGATGGTCAATCCAATCCCCGTCCCTTCATCGTCGCGCTGCAAGCGTTGAAAAATCTGGAAAATCTTCTCGAAGTACTCCGGCTTGATGCCCATGCCGTTGTCACGGACATGAACGACATACTCAGCCGGACCGGTCGGCGGGCCTGACTTTTCCTCACAGCCGATCTCAACAACCGGACGCGGGTTCTCATTGTACTTGATCGCATTGGAAATGAGGTTGTGAAACACCTCCGTCATCGCCGTCGCGTCGCACATGACCGTCGGCAGTTTGTCCACGCGCAAGTCCACCTTCTTCGCGTCGAGCGCATACTGCAGGTTCACGCGCACATGGATGAGCATGGCGTTGAGGCCGACCGGCGCGAACGGGTTCCGCTGGTGACCCAGGCGCGAGAACTTCAACAGGTCGTTGATCAACCGCTGCATCCGCAGTGCCGCCTTGCGGATCACGTCGACACGATGCCGCCCTTCTTCATCCAGCTTGTCCCGATAATCGTCCACCAAAAACTTGCTGAAGGCCTCAATCCCGCGTAGTGGTTCCTTCAAATCATGGCTGATTACGTAGGTGTACTCGTCCATCTCCTTCTGCGTCGCTTTCAACTGTTTCTGCGCGCGAACCAGTTTCAGCTGGGCTTCTTCCACGCGTTTGACCAGGTCATTCAGCAATTTTCCGACGTCGTTCACCTCGGCGAGATCGCTCTTGAGTTGTTCGCCACGCGATTCCCCGGCGTCCACGCGCTTCACGAAACCCAGTAGCTCCCTCAGCGAGTCCCGCACCGGTGCCGATGCGAGAAACGAGATCCCGACCGCCGCGATCACTGCCATCGCGCCAATGATCAGGTCCGTAAACACCGCGTGCATCACCGCCTGGCTCGCCGACGCTTGTCCCATCCCCAACTCCACGGTGCCCACCGACTTCAACCCGTCTTCCACGGGCGCCCTGACAATAACCAGCGATTCCGGTTTGCCTTGTCGGTACTTGGGGAAGATTTCGTGCCCGTCGCCGTCTAGAATGCGGACGAAAAGGATCTCCTTGTCCGGATTGATTGACTCCACGGCCCGCGCCATTGTGGAAATATCGTTGCTCGCCACGGCGGAAGAGACGAACTTGGCCAGGGTTTGCACGGCGATCTCCCCGCGACGCTGGATCACCTTTTGCTGCTCGTCCAACTCCCGCCAGAGGTGCGCCGCCGTCATGACCACGACTGTCGCAAGGGTCACCGTGGCCATCCAGGCGGCGTATTGGACTTTGACGTTGTACTTCGAAACCATCCGCACTCCCATTGCGAGCGTTAGCGCCGCGTAATATTGTCATCCCCGTTCCGCCAAACGTCAAGCCAACGGTCGCTGTTGATGGCCAATATCTTACCGCACCGCACCATCACCCAACCGTCGCCCGACGCACAGAATGCAAGAAGAGATTGAACGTTGTGCGGTTCTTTGTGTCACAAAGCACGAAGGATATCGTCGCCATGCAACTGGAACACGCCGAACACACGCTGGAAACCATTCGCACGCTGATGGACCGCAGCCAACGGTACGAACACCTCTCGGGGTACTCGGGCTTGCTGGCCGGCGGCACAGTTCTTCTCGGCTGCACCGCGCTCGGTCTGAACCTGTTGCCGTTTGGCCCGCGCCTCGATTTTGCAGCGGTCTGGAGCGCTGTTTTCGCCATTGCGTTTGCCGGTCACATGGTCGTCACCTTCGGGCGCGCCCGTCAACGCGGCGAACCCGTTTGGTCGCGTCAGGCGCGTACCGTTCTGCTGGCCGTGCTCCCGAGTTTTGCTGTCAGCCTGGCGATTACCATCCTGATGTGGCGGCTTGACCGACTCGATCTGTTGCCCGCGCTTTGGCTGCTGCTGTACGGTTGCGGCGCGCTTGCGACCAGTTTTTTCGCGCCCCGGTCGATCGCCTGGTTGGGCGCGACCTGTCTGGCAATGGGGATCTTCAGCTTGGCAGCGCTGCCGGGCCATGCAATATTGACCATGGCGGCTGGCTTCGGCGCCACTCACATCGGCTTTGGCGTCGGGGTCCTCGTCGCCGAAAGACGCGAAGCGCGCGCACGCGTCTTCTGGAGGCAGGTGGAACGCCTGGCCGCTTTGAGCGCGACGGAATAAGAGTGATCACCATGGCAGACAAACTCGGCAAATTGAATCCGACGAAACTGGCCGCCGATCGTGAGGCGTTCGATAAACTTGAGCCGGCCATCCACACCAAGGCGCGCCTAGCCATCATGTCCGTCCTCGCGGCCAACGAATCGTTGTCCTTCACGGAACTGCGCGACGGGCTGCAACTAACCGACGGCAATCTCGCTGCGCACCTGCGCGCGCTCGTTGACGCGGGCTTGGTTCGCCTGCGCAAGATCGGCAACCCGAACAAACCGACCACGGCGGTGTCGCTTTCCCCTGCTGGTCGGAGCGCCTTCACGCGCTATCTGGAAGGCTTGGAACACATTGTGAAACGTCATCGCTGAACCGCCACACTCCCTTTTTTTGTGTAAGATACTTTGTGATACAAAGCAAAAGGAACATTCGATCCCATGAATACCGCCGACTGGCTCGCTTACTTCCGCCAAAACCAACTCGACCGTCGCGGCATCGCGTGGCACGAAGGCATTCATCTTGACCCGCGCATGCATAAGCCGCTGGCCCGCTCTCTCGCCCGATTTCAATTGGGCGAAAGCTCGAATGGAACACGCTTGCTGGCGGCAGCGCGACGGCTTTCCGAAAGAACCGGCGATCCGTTCTACCCCCGGACCATCGCCCTGTTCATCGCCGAGGAGCAGGAACACTCCCGCCTCCTCGCCAAAGTCCTGCAACAAATGCGGGCCCCGCTCCTGCCGCGGCACTGGACGGACTCGCTCTTTCGGCGTTGCCGTCATCTGCTGGGATTTTACGAGGAAATCTCGGTTCTGCTAATGGCGGAAATCATTGCCCTGAAATATTACGGTGTCATCCGCCAGCGGTGCCGGGCGCCGGTGCTGGAAATTGTCTGCGAACAAATCCTCGCCGATGAAAAATTCCACGTTCGGTTTCATTGCGAACGTCTGCGCCAGGTGATTGCTCCACGGTTTTGGCTGATCCGCGCCGGCTGCTGGGTGATGCTGTCCGCGATGTTTGCCGGGGCCAGCACTGTCGTGGCTTGGGACCATCGTCAGGCCTTCGCCGCCCTGGGAAGTTCCTCCGTCGAGTTTCTCCGTGATTCGTGGCTGAACTTTTTCGCCGCCCGCAAAGCCATTTTCGACGGCACCCCCTTCGCCCGTGACGCCGCTGATCAGGTTCCCACCGCCGCATCGCCTGCGACCCTGGTACACGTTGCTCACTCCGTCGTTGAACCCCATCTGACGGGCGCGCCTCGACATTTTACGCGATGAGGACTATCCTTATGGCGCTGAAACACAATGAAAATCGTGAAGCTACAAGTGGAGGGTATGTCCTGCGCGAGTTGCGCGAAAGCGGTTGAGAAGGCGCTTTGCGCCGTAACAGGTGTGGAAAAGGCGACTGTCAATTTCGTTTCCAAGACCGCCACTGTCAACACGCAAGACATACTGACGAGCGAATTACCCCTGATCGACGCCGTCAAGCGTGCAGGGTATAACGCCCGCCTTCCCGTTCGTGATCGCGAAGCTGAAGAGAACCGTGTCGCGCGCCGCGACCTCATCAAGGTCATCGCCATTGGCACGCTGTTGGTCATCGGATGGGTTTTGGGCGCAACCAAGCTAGCGCCCTCGACCGTTGCTACCGGGCTGGTAATCATCGCGCTAGTTCTCGCCGCGTGGCCGATCTTCCTCCGCGCCATCAAGGCGTTGCTCGGGAAACGGCTCGATGCGGATGTACTCGTGGCCATCGCCGTCATCGCCGCGTCGTCGGTTGGCGAATTCGTGGCGGCGGCCGAAGTTGCCTTCATCATGTTGCTCGGCGCGCAACTCGAGGAATACACCATCCGCCGCGCCCGGCGTTCGCTGGGCAGTCTGCTTTCGTTGGTGCCGCCGACCGCGCGCGTGAGACGCGATGGGAAGGAAGAGGAAGTTGCCGCCACGGAATTGCGGGTGGGTGACGTCGTGGTGGTGCGCGCGGGCGAACGCATCCCCGTGGATGGCGTCGTGCAAAGCGGCATGGCGTCCGTGAACCAGGCGCCCGTCACCGGCGAAAGCATGCCCGTCGACCGCAGCGAAGGTGATGAAGTATTCGTCGGCACGCTTGCGGAAACCGGTGCCCTGATCATCGAGGCCCGGCGTGTGGGCGAAGACACGACCCTGGCTCGTATCGCCCAACTCGTCGAGGCGGCGCAGCAACGCGAAGCACCGATCCAGCGGACCCTCGACCGTGCGGCGGGTTGGCTCGTACCAATAATGCTGACGCTATCGGCGCTCGTTTATTTTTTCTCGCACGACGTGGCGAGGGCAATCACGGTGTTGATCGTGGCTTGTCCGTGCGCCTTGATCCTGGCCACGCCCACCGCTGTGATGGCCGCGATTGCCCGCGCGGCCCGTGCCGGTGTGCTCATCAAGGGTGGACAATACCTGGAAGCCACGGCACGCCTGCATACCATCGTGTTCGACAAAACCGGCACACTCACCAGCGGCCAGCCGGAAGTCACGCACATCAGCCGATTCGACGACCATAGCGAAGCCGAACTCGTCCAGATGGCGGCTGTCGCTGAAAAAATGAGCGGCCATCCCGTCGCCCGCGCCATCATGCGCAAGGCATCCGCGCTCGGTCTCGTGACCGAGGACCCGGCGACCTTCGAAGCCCATCATGGCCGCGGCGTGGTCGCTGAACGCAACGGCCAGAAGCTCGTCGTCGGCCAGTCAGTATTGATGGATGATCAATCCATCGTGATGAGCGACGCGCTCCACACGCACATGGACGAACATCATGATGAAGGTCACACGACCATCGTCGTCGCCCACGATGGCGAAATCTGCGGCACCATTTGCGTCGCCGATACCGTGCGCGCCCGCGCCGACGAAGCGATCAGTGACCTGCGCAAAATGGGTATTGAGAAGGTCGTCATGCTCACCGGTGACAACAAACGCGTGGCCATGCAAATCGCCGGAAAATTGGGCATCGATGAAGTAAAGGCCGACGTGTTGCCGGAACAAAAGGCCGCGCACATCGAATCATTACGGCAAGTCGGACGCTTGGGGGGCGTCGCCATGGTCGGGGACGGCATCAACGACGCGCCCGCCCTTTCCGTGGCCGATGTCGGTATCGCGATGGGTCTGGGCGGCACCGACGTGGCCCACGAGGCCGCCGATATCGCCCTGATGGCCGATGATCTCTCGAAAATCGCGTTCGCCGTCGGCCTGAGCCGGCATACCTTGCAAATCATCAAGCAGGGATTGCTCTTCGCGCTCGTCTACAACGTCGTGATGGTCACCACCGCCGCCAGCGGCCACCTCCACATGATCGGCGGCGCCATCGCCCACCAGTTCAGCAGCGTCCTCGTGATCGTGAACGCAATGCGGTTGTTGCGATATAAGTAAGGGGTTTGGTACCCGCTGCTCAGTCTTCCACCTTACTCGCAACACTGATTTGCGAGCATGACCGTCTACGCCGCCGGTTTCTCCCGCACGCGGATGATCATTCGCTTCATGCCGGCCTCGTCGCCCTCGCCTTCGCTGACGGCTTCCAATTCCCGGTCCCTCTCCATGTGCAGGTGGATGACGCGGCGGTCGAAGGCGTTGAACGGACCGATCTTCACGGCGTCGCCCCAGCGGCGGACATTGTCGGCGGCTTCGAGGACTTTCTTGAGAATGTCGTCGCGCTGGCGCTCGCGGTAGCGCTCGCAATCGACCGTCACGCGCGGGGCCTCGGCGCTGGCGCGCTGGAGGATGCGATTCACCAGGAACTGCAATTGGCTGAGGGTCTGGCCGTGTTTGCCGATCAGGCGGCCGGGTTCGGCGGTGGCAATGTGCAGCAACGTTGAACCATCCATCGTCAAAACTTCGACTTTAGTGTGCAGGCCAAGGCCGTCGAGCATCTTCTGCAGAACTTCGCGGGGATCAAGCGGCGGACCGGAGGGGACAGGTGGACTGGATGAGGCCGGAGTTTCCGTTTCCATGTTTGGGCTCCTGTGTTTTTGAAGCGTTCGGCCCACACCCTGCGGGGTCGGCTACGACGCCTCGTAATGTCGAGTTGCGCGCTATTCTACCGAAAATCATTTTGCTTTTCCAGCGGTCGCCAGCGGCGTCGCCGCGGCCGTATTGTCCCCCTTGCGCATGCTCCACCATTGCTGGGCGATCGAAAGAAACTGTTGCACGGTGTAATAGAGCACCACCCCGGCGGCCAGTTTGTAAAAAATAAACATCATCATCAGCGGCATGAACATCATCATCTTCTGTTGCTGCTGGTCGCCGGTCTGCGGCGTGATTTTCATCTGCCACACCGACAGGCCCGTCATGACCAGCGGCAGGGGATTAATTGGCAACCCCAGCACCTGGAAGATGGTGTCCGGCGCCGAAAGGTCGTGGATCCAGAGAAACGACTGCCCGCGCAGTTCGATGGCGCTGACGAGCATGCGGTAAAAGGCAAACAGCACCGGAATTTGCACCAACATCGGCAGGCACCCGGAGACCGGGTTGATCTTGTGCTCCTTGTACAGCTTCATCGTCTCCGCGTTCAGCCGCTGCGGGTCGTCCTTGTACTTCTCCTTGAGCTTGTTGATCAGCGGCTGGAACTTCTGCATGGCTTTCATCGACTTGATGCTCTTCGCCTGGATCGGCCAGAAGAGGATCTTGATGAGAATAGTGACGAGGATGATCGCGATGCCGTAGCTCGGGATTAGTCCATGGAAAAACTTCATGCCTTTCAGAAGCACCACACTGATCACGCCCCAGAACCCGAATTGCATCACCTCTTCCTGGCCCTTGCCGAGCGCCACCAGACGTTCGTACGCTTTCGGCCCGGCGTACCACGTGAACTCGTAGCGCTCCATCGCATTGGTGGTCATGGTGGTGGGCCGGATGATCAACGCGGCGAATACGCCATGCGGCGGTTCCTTCGCTTTCCAGTCGGGGGGAGGCGCGAGATCCACCTGCTTGCATTCAATCGCAACGGCGTTCGTCTCCGGCGTGAGGATCATCGCAAAAAACTGGTTCTTCACATCGCCCCAACGCGCACTGATCTCCTCACTGCCAATTCCTTTGTCGGCATTCTTGGTGATCTGCTTCAGATCGCGATATTGATACTTGTCACCCGCGAGCCAGCTCGCGGTCAGGTAGGTGGGCAATTCCTTCGTGGTCGTCGGTGTCACCGTGCCGATAACCACGTCCGCAGTAGCGGGCAACGGTTCGGCGCCCCGAGCCATGCGGGCGATCTCAACTGCGCCCGTCAGTAAATACCCGTCGTTAAGCGAAAAAGTCTTGGTGATCCCCAAGCCGCCTCTCGTTTGGCGTTTCATCACGACGGTGTTCGGCGCAGGCTGCTCCACCGCAAATACCGAGTCGGGACCGGCGTTTGTGATCCCCATCAAGGTCAGCGCCGGGACGAAATTGGTTCCGTTGAGCACGACATCACCAGAGCCGTTGACCTTGTGCTTGAGCAATTCGACCGTGCGCACGCCGCCGCCCCACGTCGTGAATTCCATGCGGACGAATTCGTTGCTGAGCGTAACGATTTGCTCGGGGGATCGGGGTTCCTCGGGTTGGACAGCGGCGTCCTTCGGTTGCTCGACCGGCTTCAGCGCGGGCCCCTCCACCGTCGTCTGCGGGGCCGCATTGGTTACAGCAGCCGCGGTCGCCGCCCTGGCCGGTTTCGGTTTCGGTGGGTAGATTTTATTGATCGCGTACTGCCAGCCGATCAGGGCGACCAGGCAGCCGAGAACCACGAGCATTGTCTTTCTGTCCATCATCGCTTTGGCACCGGGTCGTAACCACCTGCCGCAAACGGATGGCAGCGCGCCAGCCGCGTGGCCGACAGCCACAGCCCGCGCGCGGGACCAAGCTTTTCAATCGCTTCGTGGGCGTAACAAGAACAGGTGGGATAAAAGCGGCAGCAGCCGCCCGGAGCGGGTGCGGGTAAAAACATTCGTAGCGGCGAGAGGTAGCGATAGTGCCGCAGCAGCAAAAGAAGTAAAGGTTTGATCACGTCTCGTTCAGGATGCCCGCTGCTAGGAACAGCCGCAATAAATCCGCCTCCACGTCCTGGCGGCGCTTTCCGTTGATGGCACTGCGGGCAATCATGACAATCTGTAAATTGGTTTTGAGTTTCTGTTTGTTCAACCGGTACGCCTCGCGCAGAAGCCGCCGCGCGCGATTGCGGACGACGGCGCCACCGATCTTGCGGCTCGTGACCACCCCCAGCGCGCGACCCGCTGGTGGTTCGTCCACCGTGTAGAGCACGACAAACCGGCCAACGAACTTGCGACCGTGTTCATACGCGCCCCGAAATTGGTAGCCGCGCTGGAGTCGCTCGCTTTTGGGCAATGTACTGCTTCCCGCCACCCGGCCTCCGCCTTGCCCCCGCAAGGAACCTGACCCTACACAGAAAGGCGCTTGCGCCCTTTGCGGCGACGCCGACTCAATGTCGCACGACCACGTTTCGTGCGCGTGCGCTTCAAAAACCCGAATCTTCGTTGCCGCCGAATCTTGGACGGCTGATATGTCCTTTTCATGTGTCAGTCCCTGTTTTGGGGAACGCGCATCATAGCAAGCAGGACTCGATTGTCAACCATCGAGCGAAGCGGCTGGAGATGAAGGATTTCAATGCCGCACACGCACAACAGCCGATCCGTTTGGTGGCTCGCGGGCTGGGACTGGCACACATTGCGCTACTACCCCACATGCTATGAAACACAAGGGTTTGGCGCTGTGGCTAACGCTGTCCGTACTAATCTGTCCGTTCTCTTTCTCAGCGGAACCCAGGGATGAGGCTGTCTCCCAGCCGGTGGCGCAAAACAATCCCACCGATGCCGTCTCAGAACTGCGAAATGAGGACTCCGTTTTCTCCATTCTTATTGAGGCATTCCGTCAGGTCCAAGGGCGGGTCATCCAAACCGACTACGAAGCCCGCATCAAGGCCGCCAACGCGCTCGATGACCTCAAGACGCGCCGTCGCGTCGTCGTGTTGGCAAACCAGGAGCGCGACCTGCGCGTAAGGAAGCTTTACCACCAGATCGGCAACCTCTGCACCACCTATGACACCACACGCCATGACGACGAACAGGCGGCGGGTGTGGAAATCCCGGTCAACATCGACACCGGTCACGCGGCGAAGACCTTGATGGATTACGTTTTCATCGCGCCCACGGTGGACGACAAGACCGGCGAGAAGAAGACGCAGGCAATTCCCGCCAGCAACTACCTGCTCGACAAGTTGCCCGATCCCGTCGAGTAATCGTTACGCGCGAATAAACATTCTCGCGAACTGCTCATAAATCTTTGCTGACACCGGCCCGGGTTTTCCCGAGCCAATTGTTTTCCCGTCCACACTCACAATCGGCACGACCTCGGACGTCGTGCTGGTCAGGAAAATCTCTTCCGCCGTGTAAAGTTCGGCTTTGGTGATCCGTTCTTCCACGGTTTCAATCCCGGCCGCGCGCGCTGCCTCAAGAAGCTTGTCGCGCGTGACACCAGCCAGGATATGCGTGCTCTTGGGCGGCGTCCGCAATCGCCCCTGCTGCACCAAAAACACATTGCCCGCCGTGGCTTCATTCACGGTGTCATCTTCCTGCACAAATATCGCGTCGCTCACGCCCGCCTTCTTCGCCGCCTGGTAGGCAAGCACGCTGGGCAGGAGCGCAATGCTCTTGATGTCGCAACGCGCCCAGCGAAACTCCGGCAGTGTGATGACGGCTATCCCGTTCGCTGACAGTTTTGTCGCAGGCGCCGGGAGTTCGCGTACCGTCATCACGATCGTTGGTTTGGCGTCTTTCGGTATTCCCCTATGACGCGGTGCGCAACCCCGGGTGATTTGCAAATAGACAATCGCCTCGGCAAAACCCGAGCGTTGCACGCCTTCCTCGATGATCGACGTCAACTGCTCGGGCGTGAGCGAGACTTTGATCTCAATGGCCTCAAGGCTTCGGAAAAGCCGCGCCAGATGCGCGTCCGTCGCGAAAGGTTTACCGCCGTACGTACGCACGACCTCGTAGACGCCGTCCGCGAACTGAAAACCACGGTCCTCCACGCGGACGGTGGCGTGTTCGAGAGGCAGAAATTCTCCATTGACGTATGCAATCTCAGGCACGGTCAGTTATCCCCCTTGTCGAGAAAAACAACGGGCCGACTATAGTTTTACCCCCGCCGCCTGTCAACGATTGGGGTCGCCGTACCTTCGCATCACTTCCTTGACCTCCTCAGTGCCATCGGGGCTTTCAAACTTTGCGCCAGCCTTGATCAACATTTCGACAACCACCGGATAATTGCCCACCTGTCGAAATCCACTGTGTTGTGAGCCATAAATGGCCCAGTCGAGTGGCGTGCCGTTATGAACGGTGTCGGTTATTTCCAATGGTGGGTTATGCTGCAAGAGCACCATAACCATTGCACGATCGCCGTAAAATGCCGCCCAATGCAAGGGCGTCCCACCTTCCTGGCTCCGTCCGTCCAAGGGTAAACCCGCCGTCAACATCAAGCGCACAGCCGTCAAATTATCGTTTCGGGCCGCGTGCGCCAGATGGCGGCGATCTGCATCCAATAAACTTGCGGCAATATTGGGCTGCATAGCCAATAACGATTTCACGGTAGATTCATCGCCGAGCCAGCAAGCCGCGAGTAACTTTACATCGACCGGGCTGCGCTCCATGAGCAAGGAGAGGACATCTTCATGACCGAACTGCCGGGCCACCTGGTGCGCCGACACGTACCACCCGAGTGTCCATTGATAGATAGTTCCACCGGTCTTACCACCAACCATCGGGAAAAACTCATCGCTCACACGCAGGCGAGTGCAGTCGGGATTATTATCGAGATGTTTGCTAACCAGGTCCGCGTCCCCCAGCGCTGCCGCCATGAGGATGTCCGTCTTGCAGCCGTGTCGAATGAGGCAACGAGCGACATCCTGCCGGTCCTTGACCATGTACTGCGCCGGCGTAGACTCATGATCCACATCCCGTGCTTCAATGTCGGCGCCGTGATCCAGCAGGTACTCGGCGATGGCCGCCGTGCTGGCAAAGTGAAGGGGTGTCTGGCCGTCGCCGCCACGCGCATGTACGAGCGCCGGGTCGGCGGACACCAGGGCGCGGAGTCTGTCCAATAAGCCCATGCGTGCTGCGGCATGGATGTCCACAATCGCGCCGCGCTCAACCGCATACGCGGCCAGCTCGGGGTTGACTCCATGGAGCAGCCCAAATCCTCCCGCCCACCAACGACTCTTTGCGTTGATGTCAGCACCGGCAGCGAGCAATACGTCGATCATCTCACGGCTACGCGCCTGGACGATTGCCGGGGCGTCGAAACCCAGTAACGGCTCGTTAATCCTGTCTTTCAACTCCGGATGGCGTTCCAAAATCCTCCTGGCGTGGGCCGTGTTATCCATGGTGACCGCTTCTTTAAACAGTTCAGCCGGGTCGTCGGTTTCGAGGGCGACAGACTGAACATGCGCCTTCAGCTTGGGCCAGCTCTCGAAGCCGTATTCACGGGCAATGACAAGCTGGGCATCGCTCAACGGAAACTCAGCGTCGCGAATCGCTTCATCGGGTTCATCGACGAACTGTGGATGACTTTCCCTAGCCCGCTGAATCGCTTCGGCATCGCCGGACGCGTGGAGTTTGTGGAGATCTTTGGCCTGCTTCTTGAGTTGCTCAAGGGTCGGCCGGGCCGGCAGTTGCTTCTTCATCACGAACTTCCTTTCACTTATGCCTGGAGTCCGCACTTTCAGGCTGAAAGAAGGTTCGTACCTTCGTGTCGCTCATTAAGGTGGGCTCGGCCCTTTCCGCGGACTGGATGCGCCCTTTGCGCACTGGTTAGTGTAGCCATGTTCTTTCAAAATGCCACCAAAAAAACAGAGTCATGATGGATTTTAGATTGAATTCCCGCTCTGGTTCTTCTACGGTGCGCGCCAAGGGGGATTTTGAATTTATGGGAGGATATCGTAAAGCGCCGGGAGTTTTTTCGGCGATCGCCGTTTTCTTCGTAGCGCTCTGCTTACCTGTGGCGGGAGAAACCAATTCTGCGCCGGCAGGAAAGGATCAACCGTCCGAAGGCAGCACCGAATGGGCGCAGCATGTCGTTCAGTCTTACGAGCAGCTCCAGGAACAGCAGCGATCCATGCTGGTTGGCATCGAGCAGGCCCGGCAGGATGCGGCCGCCGCCGCGCGCGCAGTCGAACAGGCCCGGCAGGATGCCGAAGCCTCCGCGAAACGCAACGGCGAAGAAGTGGAAGCACGACTGAATCGCATCGAACAATCCGTCACGGCGGAGCACGAACACGAGATTGAGACCGTTCGGCTTTCACAACGTTCCACACTCATTACGGTCGGCATTTTTGCGACCCTTGGATTCCTGGGAATGCTGTTCTTCGTGGTGTTCCTGCTACGGATCATGAACCGCCGTACCGAGACCCTGATCGCGCAATTTACCGGGCAGGCGCTCGGTCCCGGCTTCACGCCTGCCGCCCTCTCCGCCGGCGACACGCATGTCGTTTCCGTGAGCCGCGTCGAACAGTCCACCGCGCGCTTCGTCAACACCATCGAGCGGCTCGAGAAACGCATCAACGAACTGGAAGGAACCGCGGACCCGGTGCCGGACGGTGAGCAGCCGGACTCGGACAAACCGGCGGAGGCGCCAGCGGCGACGACCGAGGCTCATTCCGAAACCCCTGAACCGGATCCGGCCGTCACGCGCGCCAAAACCGAAAGGGCGGAACGCGACGCCCGAATCGCGTTGTTGCTGGGAAAAGGGCAGGCGTTGCTCAACCTGTCGCAAGCCGACACCGCGCTGGCGTGTTTCGACGAGGTGATCGCGCTGGACGCGACCATTGCCGAGGCGTTCGTCAAGAAAGGCATGGCGCTGGAGCGGCTCGGGAATCTTGACGGGGCCATCGACTGCTACGACCGCGCGATCGCGTTGGACGACTCGATGACGATGGCCTACCTGAACAAGGGCGGGGTGTTCAATCGTCTGGAACGTTACAGCGAAGCGTTGCAGTGCTACGAACAAGCGCTACGCGCGCAACAAAAACCCAGCCTCGTGTAAGTTCACGCGAGAGGGGCGCTGGCTGCTCTCGACTTCGAGCGCTTTCTTCGCGAGTTGGAAATTCGCGCGCAGGAGTTCGCGGTTTTCCTCTTCCTTCGCCGCCAACTGGCTTTCCAATTCCCCAATGCGACCCTCGTAGGCGGCGATCTTCCGCTCCACATTCGTTTGTGCGCGGGCGATTCGCTCTTCCAGATCGACCATGCGGCGGGTCGCTTCGGCCTGCGTGTCGATCAGGCTTTCGCGTTGTCCGTAGAGCGCCTGTACGAGCCGGTTCATCATCATCCGCGCGAGTTGCGGAAGTAACGTCGCGCGCATGGTTGCCGGGATGCTTTCGACGCGCTCGTGGTCGGGCCGAATCAACTCCAGGGCGCCGCCGCTGGATGCGCCGGGATGCTGGAGCGGTTCCGCGGGGAAAAAGTCCGATATGGAATAAGGGGGGACGACGATAGACTCCCGACAGTTCGTGCAGGAGATGACGGCATTAATGCCGTCGTCAGACACGGCCAGTTTTTGGCCACAATTCAGGCAACGAAACTTGATCACGGTCCCCTCCTTGGTAGAAACCGTTGCGCTACAATGGCGCAGCACAGAATGGGAGTCAATCCAAATTCCGGGGTTTCAGCGAAAAACCGGCTAATCCCCCTCGGCAAGTAAAACGCCTCGGCGGAGGGTAGTGGCCTCGGCGGCGTCCCCAAATTCCGGTTCTTCCATCTCCGATTCCCGCGGCTTCAACGCATGATTGCGCGCGAGCAGCATATAGATCGAAGGCACAACAAACAGCGTAAACACGGTCCCGATCATCATCCCGGTGACGAGCACGGTGCCGATGCTGTTTCGCGAACCGGCGCCAGGCCCACGGGCCAGCACGAGGGGAAAATGTCCCGCAACCGTTGCCACGGACGTCATCAGAATCGGACGCAAACGGGTTCCAGCGGCTTCGATGACCGCGTCGAGTTTGCTCTTGCCCGATTCTTGCATCTTGTTGGCAAATTCCACGATGAGGATTCCGTTTTTGGAAACAAGACCCACCAGGGTGATCAACCCAATCTGGCTGTAGATGTTCAATGTCGTGAATCCAAGGAAGCTGAATAATAGCGCGCCAGAGAGCGCGAGTGGCACCGAGCCAAGGAGAATGATCAACGGATCGCGGAAGCTCTCAAACTGAGCCGCCAGCACAAGGAAGATGAGAATAAAGGAAAGAATCAGCGTCGTGTTCAGGTTGTTCCCTTCCACCCGCAACTGCCGTGCTTCTCCACCGTAATCAATGTTGTACCCCTTCGGCAGGATTTTCGCGGCCTCTTGCTCGAGTACCTTCAACGCCTGATCCAGTGTCGCGCCCGGCCGGATGGCCCCTTGGATCTTGACAGAATTCAATTGCTGGAACCGATACATTGCCCTCGGTTCGGTCGTTGACTTCAGAGTCGCAAACGTCGAGAGCGGCACCAGCTTTCCATTGGGCCCGCTGATGTAAAAGTCCTTCAACTGGTCCGCATTCAGGCGCTGCACGCGCGCGACCTCTGGAATGACCTTGTAACTCCGGCCCTGGATATTGAAACGATTGACATAATTGCCTCCCAACATCGTGCCGAGATCAGCGCCAACCTGTTGCAGGTTCAATCCCAGTGACGCTACCTTGTCGCGGTCGAAGACGACCTCCGTCTGAGGCTGGTCAAATTTCAGATCGGTGTCCGCAAACACGAAGATCCCGCTCTCCAGAGCTTTCCCAACCAGTTGGTTGGCGAAGTCGATGAGTTCCCGCGGCTCGGCTGTGGAGGCCATGACGAATTCCACGGGAAACTGTCCGCCCCCTGGCAGCGGGGCGGGTGTCGTGGCGATCACGCGAACGCCAGAAATGTTGCTGACCCTCGCGAAAACCTCGCCGAGTATCTGCTCGGTGTTTCGTTTCCTCTCGCTCCAGGGTTTGGTCACCATCCCGGAAAATCCGCCCGATGGATCGGTGAGTTGGAACGTGTGCTCCGTTTCCGGCAATGATTCAAACACTTCGTTCACCTTTTCGGTGTAACGTGTGGTCTGTTCAATGGTGGAATTCGGCGCAGCCTGGACGATACCGAAGACCACACCTTGGTCCTCTTTCGGCGCCAACTCATGCTGTGAAAACAGGAGAAAGGGAATCATCAGCAGGATCACGATCAAAGCCAGGGTCAAGGTCACCGGGCGCCACTGCAAGGTGTTCGTAAGGGTTTTGATGTACCGCTGGCGGAGCTTGTCGAAGCGATTGTTGATCCAGCCGGCAAATCCGCGATGGGATTCGCCGCCACGCAAAAGTTTCGACGACATCATGGGAGACAAGGTCAGGGCAACGAACCCGGAAACGATCACGGCCCCCGCCAGCGTCAGGGCAAACTCGCGGAACAATGTCCCCGTGAGGCCGCCCTGGAAGCCAATCGGGGCGTACACCGCCGCCAGCGTGATGGTCATGGCTATGATGGGGCCGAACAGTTCCCGCGCGCCCTTGACCGCCGCGTCGTACGGTTTCAATCCTTCGTGCAGATGCCGCTCGACGTTCTCGACGACAACGATCGCGTCGTCCACGACCAGACCAACCGAAAGCACGATCGCCAGCAACGTCAGAAGGTTTAGGGTGAACCCAAACACCAGCATCAAGAAGGCCGCGCCGATAAGTGAAATCGGGATGGCCACCACCGGAATGAGCACGGAACGGAATGAGCCAAGAAAGAGAAAGATGACGATGATGACGATCAGCAACGTCTCCAGCAAGGTGTGGGTCACCTCGCGAAGCGCGTCGCTGATGTATTTCGTGGAGTCGTACGGAACACCGACTTTCATGCCGACCGGCAACTGGCTTTCAATCTGGGGAAGCTCGGCCCGGACGGCCTTGATCACATCGAGCGAGTTGGCGGTCGGCAGCGCCCAGATACCCATAAATGTCGCCTTCTCACCCGAGAACTGGACATCCTCATCATAACTCTCCGCACCGAGTTCAACGTCGGCGATGTCCTTTAAACGAACGATGGCGCCGTTCTGTTGGCGGATGACGAGCTCCCGAAATTCATCCGCCGTGCGAAGGTCGGTGTTTGCCGTCAGATTCACCGAGATCATCGAGCCCTTGGTGGCACCGACAGCGGAAAGAAAATTATTGGCGGCCAGGGCGTCGTGGACCTGCGACGGCGAAATGTTGAGCGCGGCCATGCGGTCCGCCTTGAGCCAGATCCGCATCGCGAATGTGCGGGCGCCGAGGATGTCCGCGCGCTGGACGCCACTAATGGCCGTCAGCTTCGGCTGGACGACCCGGGTCAGATAATCGGTGATTTGATTCTGGTCGAGGTCCTTGGAATAGAAACTCAAATAGGCTGCCGCAAACTGGCTGTCGCTGGTGGCAATTTCAATGATCGGGGCCTCAGCCTCCGGCGGAAGGTCATTCCGCACCTGAGCAACTTTTGCCTGGATCTGAGTCAGCGCAGCGTTGTTGTCGTAATTGAGCTTCAAGTGCACCGTGATCGTGCTCACACCCTGCGCGCTTGAGGATTCGATGTAATCGATCCCGTCGGCGCTCGCGATGACACGCTCAAGCGGCGTGGTGATGAACCCGCGCACCAGGTCGGCATTCGCGCCAATGTATGTCGTCGTCACGGTCACCACGGCGATGTCACTGCGCGGATACTGACGGACGTTCAGCGAGCGAATCGCCTGGAAGCCCGCCAGCAGGATGATCAGGTTGACGACGGTCGCGACAACCGGACGGCGGATAAATAAGTCGGTAAAATTCATGGTCTGGCTTCCGGGATGCGGCTCACCGATTGGGTGGGGTCGGGTTGGCTTCATTTCCCGGCTGAACGCTGTTGTTCACCTGCACCGGGATCCCGCTACGCAGCTTGAAGACCCCGGAGCTGACCACTTCGTCGCCTGCCTTGACCCCGGAAATAATCGACGCCTGGTCGCCGCGTGTCGTACCGGTTTTTACAAATTGCTGCAGCGCGCCCTTGAAGGACTTGCCGTCGGGCCCCTGTATTTCTTTGACGACGAAAACCGAATCGCCATAAGGCGCGTAATTGATCGAGGTCGCCGGAATGGAAACGACGTCCTGCTCCGGCTGGATCACCTCGACATTGACGAACATGCCGGGGCGCAAGCGGTTTTCCGCGTTCGCCACCGTGCCCTGGATCAGGATGTTCCGCGTCGATTCATCGAAGCGGGAATCGACCGCAGTGATCTCGCCTTCAAACTGATCGCCCGCGACCCCATTCGCTTTGACGTGAAGCTTTTTTCCAATTGCAATCTGACCGAGGTTTTCCTGTGGGAGCGAAAAGTTCACATAGATCGGGTCGGTCGACTGTAGCGGCACGATGGGTGCGCCGACATCCAGGTACTGGCCAAGGTCCACCTGCCGGATGCCGATCAGTCCATCGAATGGGGCCGTAATGGTCTTGCGGGCGATGTGCGCTCTCGCGTCATCAACAGCCGCGGCCGCTTGGCGAAACTCGCTTTCGGCGGAATCGTAGTCCGACTGCGAGACGGCCCCACTGGCCCGGAGATCGCGCTGGCGGTCGAGGCTCAATTTCGCAAGGTCGCGACGCGCTTCCGCGGAATGCAGCTGGGCCTCTTCTTGCGAACTGTCCAGTTTGACCAGCAGGTCTCCCTTTTTCACCGTGGCGCCAGACTGGAAAGAAATCCGCGAAATGATCCCCGCCAAATCCGTGCTGACGGTGACACCATTGACGGCCTTCAGCGAACCCACTGCGCTCAAAACTGGTTGCCAGCGCTCTGTCTTGGCCATAGCTGTCGTGACCGCGGTGGGAGGTGGCGCAAATTTCGCGGCCATAGCAACTCCCGTTTTAATCTGCCAGCGTTTCCAGGCGCCAATCGCCACAATGAAGAGAAGCATCAGTCCCAGCATGACTACCATTCGCCTGGCCATTCCGGGTTTTGAACTGCGTGCTGGCTGTGATTTACTTTCCGGTCGGGCATTGCTGAAAGTCGCCGAGGAGGAGGTCGCTGTGCTCTCGCTGATTGGGAATGAGTTTTTCATAGCGCGTTTGATCTCTGAGTTATAGTAGATGTTCTTAAGTTGAAACGGTTTCTTTGACCCCCAACAGCGACATTGTTCCTTCTTCCATCTCGTCGAGCACGGAAAGATCGTTCTGGATCCTGGCATGTGTCAAGAGACCTTCGTAGTACGCAAAAACCATTTCTGCTTTCGCGGCGGGATCGGGGGCATGGATGAGTCCCTGGGAGTGCGCGTCCCGAATTGTCGACTCCAAATACTTCCGATGATGAACCATAATCTCCTGGATCTTCGCGCACAGTTCCGGCTCTTCCGTGCTCACCTCGGAACCCATCGAATGCAGCGGACAGCCGAGCACGCGTCCATGCTTTTTTTGAAGCTCACTCTGCCGTTCGACGAGGTACTGGCATATTCCATGAATCCGTTCCAACGGTGGAATTGCAGGAGAAAAAATCGCGTCTGTTCGTTCGCGATTCTCTTGAAACTTCGCTTCCACAGCTGCAATCGCGAGATCTGATTTTGAGTCGAAGAAATAGTAGAAGCTGCCTTTCTTTACGCCAGCCTTCTCGCAAATGTGGTCGATGGTGGTGCTGCCGTATGAGCCCGTGTGGATCAACTCCAGTACCGCCTCCATCAACTTCTCTCTCGCATCGCTAACACGTCCCATAATTCAGTCCTCTCGTTTCTTGACCCAATTTCGCAACGCAACCGAATTTAAATCCAATTTGACTAAACAGTCAACTACTATTTAACTTGGCGTGGACAGCGTCGTTTCATGTGGTAGAATAACTTGGAATATATGAGAAAAATGCTTGTTTTGATCGCGGCCTGCTTCGCCTATTTGGTTGCCGCCGTGACCGTACGGGCGCAGACAAATGAGGTTGCGTCAGCCTTCAGGACGATGCTTTCGGACAGACCGTTCTTCCGCACCCAGAGTGTGCTTACGTTGAGCGGCGATTATGTGAATACGCCGCAGGAGGATTTTGAACAGCTGGGGGTCTGGAACCTGCCACTGACGTTGGACCAAATGGATGGCGTGATCGCCGGAGTCGCGTTCGGTGACGGCGAGCAGCAGGGCCAATGGCAATTGGCTTACCGTCGCAAATTGGCGACTATCGATACTTCCTGGCAGGCGATCGCGGATGCCAGCACGGAACTAACTCTTTCGGACCGCCGCTCGCAGGTGCTTAAGGCCAACTATAACGTCCGCAACTGGTGGCGACTCGGCGTCGCCGCGTTTGTTGAAGACAGGTTGGGAGACGACGCCGGTTCCGACCCTGTTCCGCTCTTCCCAAACGGTCATCAGTCCATCGGTTTCCAAATCGATACGACTCTGAAGTTCTAATCCTGCTTGCGCGCCCAACGGAGTTTGGCCGAACTGGAGCGGGGATTGTCGTGGCGTTCTGCGGGCGTAGGGCGAATGACTTCCTGGGCGATGTCGGCGTAGAAACCATCGCGCAAACCGGTTTCAAAAGCCTTCTTCACGCGGCGGTCCTCACCGGAATGGAACGTCAGGATGGCAACGCGCCCACCGGGATTCAGGCAACCGGGAAGATTTCGCAGAAAACTGTCCAGCGCCGAGAATTCGTCATTCACGGCGATGCGTAGCGCCTGGAAGACGCGGCGAATGGAATTATCCATTTCGTCATCCACCACTTTGCGCTGAAGAGCCTGGCGAATGGCATGAGCCAGTGCGGTCGTGGTCGGAAATGTCTGTCCGGCGAGAACCCCGGCCAGCACGGCAGCCCGCGGTTCATCGGCGTTCTCCTCCAGCAAGATGGCGAGTTCTTCGGCAGTGGTCCGCTCCAGCAACGCAGAGGCGGGCTGCCTGCGCTGTGGGTTCATCCGCATATCGAGCGGGCCCGCAAACTTGGCTGAGAAGCCGCGCCCCGGATCATCGAGTTGCATCGAAGAAACACCGAGGTCGGCGAGAACCATATCGACACCGGCGAGTTTCTCGGCGGTGAGGACCTTGGGAAGTCCCGCGTAATTGCTGCGGCGTGCCACGAAAGTTTCCGGTCCGAACCCAAGCGCACGCAATCGCGCCTCCGCCTTCGGCAACTCGATGGGGTCAACGTCCAGGCCGATGAGACGTCCCCCGGGTTGCAACTTCGGCAAGAGTTCCCGCGCGTGACCGCCGTAGCCCAGCGTGCCATCCACGGCGATTTCACCCGACCGCGGATTCAGCATTTCGAGAACTTCCGCGACCATGATCGGCCGGTGCGTGCCAGCGGGCGTTTTGCCAGAAGCAAGGACTCTGGCAATGGCCTCGGGGTAACGCTCGGGATTGCGCTCCTTGTATTTGTCCTCGAATCGGCGCGGGTTCTTTCCAGAATAGCGTACGCGCCGTTTGTGTTGCGGAGCAGGAACTTGCTCGGGCGTCGGGCTGTCGCTCATAATTCATTGTACCTTTCGACGCGGAAACAATCTAGAGTAGTCAGTGCATGAGTCTGTCCAATGCACAGCTTCGCAAATTGAAAGCGCTGGCGCAGCAGCTTGACCCCGTCCTGCACGTCGGTAAGGCAGGATTGACCGACGCATTTTTGGCCAGTGTCGAGCAGGCACTCAACGACCACGAACTCATCAAGATCAAGTTCGCCGCTTTCAAAGAGGAAAGAAAACCCCTCGCCGCGGAGATGGCCGCTCGCACCCACAGTGAACTGGTGTGGATTGTCGGACATGTGACCGTGTTGTATCGCGAACAGGCCGATCCCGCGTGTCGGCACATATTATTGGACAAATGACAGCGGAAGACTCCACGGAACAGGTGAAACGGCCACTGTTGGAATGGTTGTTGCGGAAATATCCGGACACACCGAAGAAGCGGGCCAAGCAATGGATCACAGCGGGCCGGGTGAGCGTGAACGGGGTAATCGTGCGCTTGCCGAACCAGTCGATTCCCGACCCGCACAATGCACTGGAACTCCTCGACCGTCGCGCCACGGCATTGGATTGTGGAGCTGATGGGTGGCAGATTCATCCGCGCGTCGCCGTGCTCTACCTGGACGCGGCGCTCGCCGTCGTCAACAAGGGGCCGGGCTTGCTTTCCGTGCCGGCGGAGCACGGCGATCTGTCCGCACTCAGCATCCTCGCCGACTTTCTCGACGGCAAGCTGCGCGCATATGACCGCGGCCTTGACGGTCGTGGGTATTCGTTGCCGCCCGCCTATCGACGGCTGATTCCCCTACCGGTGCATCGTCTCGACCAGTACACGAGCGGCGTCTTTTGCATGGCTATGAATCCGGCGGCGCGGCAGCATCTCATCAATCAATTGCAGACGCACACCATGAAGCGGGAGTACGTGGCTTATGTGGAAGGCCGCGCGCCGCAGGCGAAGGGCACGTGGCGAAACTGGTTGCGGCTGCGGGATGATGAACTTCGTCAGTTCGTCATCACCGACTCTGAGGCCAAGGGCGCCGGCGAAGAGGCCACCGAAGCGATCACCCATTACGAAGTGATCAAGGAATTCAAGCTCGCGGGCAGCCGGGAAATCGTCACAAAGTTGCGGCTGCGTCTCGAAACCGGTCGCAAACACCAGATCCGCGCCCAGGCCGCCCACGCGGGCTTGCCGCTATTGGGCGACCGGACGTATCATCCGAAATATCACAGCGACGCCCCAAAAGCTTCGCGCATCGATTTCCCGCGTCAGGCCTTGCACGCCGAAATCCTCACCCTGGACCACCCAGCCAAAGCCGACACCCGCATGACGTGGACCGCCGCGCTGCCAAAGGACATGCAGCAACTCGAAGCCACGCTGCGCAGCGGCCACGCGCGACCATAGCAGCCGGTCAAAACGAATCGTGGTCGATTGTCACCCGGTTTGTGTCGGTCAGTCCCGGACTGTTGCGTAGCGTGAAACCGCTGACGTTGTGCAGGACGAAGAAAGGCACATCGGGTGTGCGTCGGGCTTTCACACGGTCGAATTCAGCGCCAGCCACGTCGTTGAGCACGACCGCGGGGCGCATCTCATCCTTCACGTAACTCACGTCGACATGGTCCATTTCGAGACCTTTTACATGGCGGATAAAGAAGCCATAGGCCGGCATCGTGCCGAACATACCCGGATCGGGATAAAGCTTCTCACCTTCGGGAGGTTCTACAGTCGCATTCGTCCTGTCACCGCCACCCTGATAGACGAAGTGGATGTTGCTGATGTGCAGGTCCTCGATGGGGTGATTGGAAATACCGCTGATGACCGATCCCAGGCGCCAGTTGGAATTGGAGCAGACAATGTTGCTGATGTTGACGCGACGGATGACGCCGACGGGCGGATTGTTGGGGCCCCGCGCGCGATTGCCGAGGCGAATGAAGATCGGCGAGTTCACGATGTCGCGCATGGCAATGTTGTCGATGGTTACGTCCTCTAGGATGGCGCCATCGACGCTCTCCAGCGCCAGACCGCCACAGTAATCGAAGACGCAATTGGCAATCGTGATGTTCTTGAAGCCACCGTTGGATTCGGTCCCACACTTGATGCGACCGGTGTGGCCGATCCGGTTCGTTTCCATGCCGGTGAACCGCTTGTAGGTGCCATCGAGCAGCGTGCCTTCCTCGTAACCGCCGGTGACGAAACAATTGACGATTGTAAGGTTCTCGGTCGGCCGGAGATAACCCAGGGCGTAGGAACTCTTCGGACAGATGGCGTCATCCCACGGCGAATTCACGCTGCAATTCGAGACCCGCACGTTGCGGCAGCAATCGATGTCCATGCCGTCCCGGTTGGTGTCAATCTTAAGGTTGTCGAGGGTGAAGTTGTCCACGCCGGTTGCAAGGATTGCGAAGTGACCCCCGTGCAGGATGGAAAAGTCGCGCAAAATGACATTGTGGCAGTTCTTGAGCGCGATCGACTTGTTGCCAATGCCCGCTTCAAGTGTGTCGCGTGGGTTGGGATACTCGGGTCTGTCCCCGTCGCGATGCGCTTCCGCAGGAGGGGCATTGGTCGCCGCCCGGTTGCGGGCGCTGCTCCCCCGGCTGAGCCCCTTGCCGTAGATCAAACCCGGACCGATTATCGAAACATTCTCCAAATCCTCTCCCCAGATCAGGCTGTTGTGCCAATGGCTGTGCCCGAAGTCCTGGTACTTGTCCCAACCATTCGTCTCGGGTGGATCGTAATCACCGCCGCCTTCCGGTGGCGTGTCGGCGGCGAGGATCGTCGCCCCGTTCTCCAGGAACAGTGTGATGTTGCTTTGGAGATGAATCGAGAAACTCAGGTATGTACCCGGCGGGAATTGTACCGTGCCACCTCCCGCTGCGTGCGCGGCATCGATGGCCTTGTTGATGGCGGTGGTATCAACGGTCTTGCCGTCGCCCACCGCGCCGAATGTTTTGACGTCAAAGACCGCAGCATGAAGTGGCGCCGCGATGAATCCTCCGGCCAGAAGAAAGCCAAGGCAAATTACGCGTGTGTGTTTCATGATGGATTAACTCCTGGTTGTTTCCTAACGCGAAGGCTTGTGCCGGTGCAAACATATTAGGGTGTAAACGTGTAGCATCAATAGGCTTTGGCTCTTGACTCCGTTGCCCCCTTCTTCAACCATGCTTCCCATGCGACTTTCCACCATGGCCGCTCTGGTGTTGACCCTGTTCTGTAGGGTGGCGCGCGCTGCGGACGAAGCCGGAACAACTCCGCCAGTAATCCACATTGATCACGCCGGCCTGAAGAAACTCTCGTGGCAATTGCTCTGTCAGGCTTCGACATTCCGCGAACTCGCAGTCACGGAAATGCTCGAGATTGTGCATACAAACGGCTTTCATCACCTTGAGTTGTCGCCGGACCAATCGGTGTCGCCGGACCACAAGGACATCAAAGCCGGGCCGGCCATGGCACCGAAAGATCTCGAGACGCTCAACGCCGCGCTACGAGAGGTCCATTTGGATGTTGTCAGCTATGGCGTCGCGGAATTCGGTCGCGACGAAGCCGATGCCCGCAAGGTTTTTGAATTCGCCGGCGGCCTCAAGGCAAGGAATATTGTCGGCACGCCTTCCAGCGATTCCTTGGGAATGCTCGATAAGCTCGCAACCGAATACCAGATCAACGTCGCCATCCTCAGCCAACCGGGTTTGCCCCCGTACGTCGATGCCGACGCACTTCTTCACGCTGTCCAGGAGCGTTCCTCGCGCATCGGCGTCTGTGTCGACGTCGCTGATTGGCGCCGTGCGGGCCAGGATCCTTTGGACTGCGTCCGCAAACTGAAAGGCCACATTTTTGAAGTTTACCTCAAGGACAGCAGCGGCCCGCAGGAAACTGCCGCCGTTTCAGATGTCCTGAAAGAACTCGCGCAACAAAAGTTCAAGGGCGCGTTCTGCGTCCAATCCGCGCGGGGCAGTGGCCCGGAATTGATCAAGAATCTCGCGGTGGTCGTGAACAGCTTCACCGACGTAGTGACCAAGCTTGCGGCGCCTGCGCAATAATCCGCCCGCCTCTTCAATTTTATCGGTTGCCAAGGAGCGACTGCATTTCGATTCCTGCAAGGATAAAAGGTCCGACGCCCTTGAGGTCGTTGTCCACGATGGGTTCCTTGATGTAATACGCGAAGGAGCCGTCGCGACCGCCGCCGAGACCAGCCACGGAACAGCATTGTGTCAACGAGATACCTCCCTTGGCGTCGGTCTTGATGAGCTTGTTGATGATGCCCTTGTAGCCCTTGACGATTGCCGGCACATAATCGCGGGGGAGGTAGCCTCGGTTGACGCCCTTGGCCATCGCGTACACAAACATGCTCGACGCGGACGCTTCAAGGTAGTTGCCCGGCCGGCCGCCCTGGTCAAGAACCTGCCACCACAGTCCGCTCTCCGGATCCTGGTGTTTCACAACGCCTTCGCAAAGTTTCTTCAAGGTGGCAATGATCTCCGGCCGGGCAGGATGATCTCTTGGGAAATCGTCGAGCACGTCCACCAGCGCCATGGCATACCACCCGATGGCGCGGCCCCAGAAATTCGAAGAGGTGCCAGTGGTTTTGTCGGCCCACGCCTGCTCCTTCGTCTCGTCCCAGCCGTGATAGAATAGACCGCTTTTGTTGTCGTAGGTGTGCGCGGCCACGAGTCGGATCTGTTTCGCTACGTCGTCGAACGAAGTGGTTGGCTCACGGAAAAGTTTTGCGTGTTCCGTGTAGAACGGCGAGCCCATGTAAAGGCCGTCGAGCCACATTTGGTGCGGGTATCGTTGCTTGTGCCAGAACCCGCCCTCCGCTGTACGCGGTTGAACGTCGAGTTGTTTACGCAGGAGGTCGGCCGCTTTCTTGTACCGTTCCTCCTTCGTGATCTGGTAAAGCGCGATCACGGTCTTGCCTGGATTGATGTTGTCGAGGCTGTAGTCCTCAAACTTGTACCCATGGATCGCGCCGTTCGTCGAAATAAATGAGCCGATAGTGTTTTCCGCAAACGTGAGGTAGCGTGGATCATCCACCCGCTCATAGAGTTTGAGAAGTGAGAGCGTAAAGAGGCCGGTGGTGTAATCCCATTTGGCCGCGCCGCCCTCCTTCCACGCCAGGCTGTCACCCCGGCGGGCCATTTCCGAGTCCGCCATGCGAACCGACCACTGCAACGGTGTGCCCCCCACAAGCTTTTGCGGTGGCGGAGCATCTGCCGCGTAAAGGAACGGTGCGATAAGAAAGATCACCGCGAAGATACGCTTCATGTTCACATCAGTTGGCGGACACGGTGACTTCGATTGGCGAGAGCGCACCGCGGGCAAATTCATCCGCGTACGCCTTCCACGAATCATAGTCGGCAAATTGGCCGCTCTTGTCCCAACCAAATCCGGCCCAGTAAGAGATGCTGTTGTCCCTGGACGCTTTCGCGAGCACGAGGTAGTTCAAGTTGTCCTCCGCCGTCTTCACCAACAGTTTTGGATCAAGGACGATTGCCTGGCCAAGGTGGCTTCCCCCCAACTTGTCATCTCTCAACTGCTCCCAGGTGGTCAGCGAACAGCGGCTGATCTTCGCATCCGTCTGCGTCACGTCCTTTTTCTTGACGCCGATACCCACGGTCAGCGCGGTCGACCGTTCCGGTTTGTAGGTCACCTGATAGTGGTCCAGGTTTTGACCGGCATCGAGGCTGATTCGGCGAACCTCGGAGACCTTTGTCCCATTGACGTCGAACGGTTCATAGGTCAGCTCGAACATCACGCGGATTGGGCCACAAGCGAGGACGCGGGCGTCAACGAAGTTTTTGGAGACCCACAGTTTGTCGCCGGCCCAAAGGCCGTCACCGCCGTTGCCCCGGGTCGAGCCGGCTGAATAGAAGTCGGCGCCCTCGCCATGGTCGAGGTGATAATTATCCAGCATGTACCAGCCATTGATCACCAGGGATGAAACCCGTTTGGTCCAGACGTCGATGGCGCTGCTGGTCAACGGCTCTTCCTTCCACGTTTCCAGGGCCTTGCCGTAGGTGCGATGGGCAATGCGGTCGTTTTCCCAGGCAAAATCATCGAAACGCTCGCGGACAAAGCGCCCATATGCTTTGAATTGGTCCTTGGTGTAGTCCCATTTCTTGCCGACCGTGACCGTGAAACTGTTGGTCGCACCCGTGGCGAAGTCGGCCTGGAAAATCACCTCGTCCGGATGATAATCGCCATCCGTATCCACCGCCTGGCAAAGCAGTTCTTTGCCGGCGGCGTCCTTGACGTGGATTTTGCGCAGGTCCTTTTCACCCAGTGGCGCGAGTTGTTGGGCTGATAATTCAATCGTCTGGCTGGGACGGGCAATTTCCAGGGTGTTGACCGCCTTGACCTTCAGTTCGCTGGTCGCGCCCTGACAGAATGCCGGCAGCGAAGTGAGCAGCGTGATGGTTAGGATTGTTTTAATTCCATTCATGCAAAATCCTCTCTCCTTCGTCGGGTGACTCGCTGATGTTGCGAGCGTAAAGCAAAAAGCAGCGTAATGGCAAGAAATCTGGCGTTTACCGCTGGAGTGCTCGCAACGTGTGTTCGACCGCGGCTGCATCGCGCAGTGTGCGCGCGGGCAGTGGGAATTCATCGTTGAAAACGTGCATGGGTACAGAACGCTCGATGGTGATCCGTGATTCGTCAATTATTCCATCGGCGTTCTGGATGGCGGCCAGATTCAATCCGAGTCGCTCAGCCATGAATCGGTACATCGCGGCGCGCTTCGAGGGCCCGTAATCGTGCCCGTCCAACGGCAAGTGGACGTTCACAACGTTTCCTTCCGCGCCGTAGTACGCGTAGATTTTCTGCAGGAACGGATACTCCACCCTCGGGACGTTGGCGGTCCAGTCTTTGCCGTCTGAAACAACCAGCATCGGTCGCGGCGCGGCCAGCGCGGCGATCATGGCGTTATTCGCAAAATGATCGGCGCTCCGGTGGATCGGCAACCCGCTCTCACAAGGGCAGCCCCCAAAGAAGTGCGCTGACACCATGACCACCGGCACGCTGACCGCCACGCGCGAATCGAGCGCGGTCAACAGGAAAGCCTGCGTGCCGCCGCCAGATTCCCCGGTGACCGCCACGCGGTGCTGATCAACCCCTTCCAACGAGAGCAAGAAATCTATCGCCCGCATGTTGTCCCAGGCTTGGATAGTCATCGAGAACGGATGCCGATGCGCCTCCTCGCCAACTTCAAGGATGGAGTCACCCATGCCGAACATATCTACCGAGAGAACGACGGCGCCCATACGTGCAAGCGCGGCGCAACGCGTCTGCATGGACGGAGCAAAGCGGGTGTAGTGGTCGTAGTCCTCCGATTTCTTGATCTTACCTGCGTGACCGTGAGTCGCAAGAACGGCTGCGTAGGGCGGCGTGGCATTCAGCGGACGGAAAAGATTTCCGGTGACGAAATATCCCGGCACCGATTCGAACGCGACATTCTCAACGGTGTAACCGTCATAGATGCGCCGCGCGCGAATGATGGGATTTAGCGGGGTTCGCCGTGGCCACGGCGCGAGACCCGCGCCTTGTTGAATGCGCGCGCGCAAATGACGGGCGTAAGCGTCCCATGACTCACGATTGGGAAATTGCGCCAACGCCGCGTCGAGCACGGCTTTACCCTGTTCCGGTTTGAGATAGCCGCCCTGACACAAGGCCGGCCCATTTGTCGGCGCTTCCGGCAGAATCTGAAGCAAAGAATCCAGATACTCGTGGCCCTGCTCGGACGTGGACGGTGTTTGGCACGAGGTGGTTGTGAAACAGAAAAGCGCAACGCCCAGGGTGCCGAGACGTCTCGTATAATAAGTGGTCATTGCCAAAACTGAACCCTAATCTCGACTGGCCAGAAACGTCAATTATGCTTTCAAACCACGAACCGATCCTGCCCGGTGAGACATCAAAGTCCCAGCATGCGAAAGCCCACCTTCTTTCTGCTGGTGATTTGCGTTCATCTTCTAACCACCGCTCGAACCATCATCGCACTGGAGCCGGCTGCAGCCTCGTTTGCGGTCGTGGAATTGTTCACTTCGGAAGGCTGTTCGAGTTGCCCGCCCGCCGACAGGGTCCTGGCTGAACTCGCCGACGATGCAAAGAAGAATGGCCGCCGAATTTACCCGCTGGCATTCCACGTGGATTACTGGAATTATCTCGGCTGGAAGGATCCCTTTAGCTTGACGGACTCCTCAGAACGGCAGGAGCAGTACGGCGCCGCTCTCCGCGTGAAGCAATCTTACACGCCGCAGATGATTGTGAATGGGAACACAGAGTTCATCGGGTCGGATGGCCGGCGGGCACGGAAAGCGGTCGATGCTGCCCTCGCCCTCCCGGCGCAGGCGGCAGTGACGCTTCACGCGACAACCGACGCGGGCGAACGGAAGATTGAGTATCAGGTTTCCGGCGCGCCGAAGAACGCCGTGCTGTGCGTCGCGGTCGTCGAATCGGGTCTGGTCTCCCAGGTGCGCCGCGGCGAAAACGCCGGCCGCGCGCTGTCGCATACAAACGTGGTGCGAAAGTTCGTCACGCTGCCACTCGATGCGTCGACGGGAAGCGTGGGCCTCGAATCGGAATTCTCGTCGCCGAAACGGGATCTGCAGGTAATCGCCTTCCTGCAGGATCGCCACACGATGGCCATCTTCGGGGCGGCGGCCATTCATTTGTGAGCGCGCTTCTTGTGGAGTGACGTGGTCCCAGGTAATCTGGAACTGAAGGAGTTATCGTATGAAGAACTTCATTGCAATCACCATGGCAGGAATGTTCGCTTCCACGGCGCTCTCCGAACCGAAGGCGGTCGCCCCGGTCACCTATATCGACAACGGAAAGGTCTCGGCGGCGTTCGCCAAAGGCGTGCCGTTGATCGAAACCCCCGGCTACAAGGTCCACGCAGGCCGACGCGAGCGACCTGGACTGGTCGAGTTGCACACGCAAGAAACCGACGTGATCTACGTGGTGGATGGCACCGCGACTTTCGTGACCGGCGGCACGATGGTGGACGGTAAATTGGTCTCGCCCGGGCAGCTTCGCGGCACGTCGATTACAGGCGGTGATACACACCACCTCAAAAAGGGTGATGTGATCATCGTTCCCAACGGCACGCCGCACCAATTCACCGAAACCAGCAATCCCTTCCTCTATTTCATCGTTAAACCGATCAGTGACAAGTCGAGCCCTTGATCCAGGTATCCACACGGGATCTGAGTTCGTGCCGTTGCGCGTCCGTGACGCCCCGAGGATCAAAGCGATAAGCGTAATGCAGGGCGATAATATCGCGGAGGGACGGGATCATCGCGCCGATGTGCCGCGTGGTCTCCACGCGATCCACCCACGCTCTCAAGGGCTCACCGCCACGACGCGGGATGCCGGCCTGTGCGAGGCGCTTTTCGATGAGATAAAATTCCGAGTCAAGCCCAACGCCATGGAATTTCTCGCCACGCGGTCGCGAGTCCGGGTGTTGCGTGCGACGTTTCTGTGAAAAGAGACGCCAGGAAAACCAGACCAACAGAACGGGCGCAAGCCACAGGAGGACTTTACGGATGGCGCCGCGCTCGCCATAGTAGCGCCACCGCGCAAAAGAATACTGCAACCATGAAAACAGGTCGGTGACCGGCTCGAAGGCTGTCTTCTGCGCTTCCTCGGCTTCATTCCAACTCGCGGGCGTGGCGTCGAAGTCTCTCCAGGTCCCGTTGATATAAGCCTGCGTCCACGCGTGCGCGTGGCGCGCGCGTACGAGGTACACCGGCCCGCTCTCTTCTCCCGGCACGGCAAAGCCAATGGCATACCGGGCCGGGATACCCGCCTGACGGAGAAGCAACGTGGCGGCGGTCGCGAAATACTCGCAATGCCCCGCGTGGTCGCGCAGCAGGAACTGGCTAAGCGCCGTATTGCGCCCTGTCGGATCATAGTCGGTCTCTTCCAAGTAACGGCTGTAGGTAAATTTCTCCTGGAAGAAATTCTGGACGCGTTGCAGCACCGCCGCGGGCGGTTGCGACCCGAGCCCGATGTCTCCTGCAGTTTTCGCAACCGCCGGAGCTTCGGATGCGGGAATCTCCAGATCGGCCGGAGTGGGCGGTGCGTCAAGAGTTGATGCGCCGCCATATTTTACCGTGTACCGAACAAATGGCGGGGCTTCATGCACCCGCACGGATCCGCAACGATTAGTCTCCACCTGGACGGCCAGCAACCCCTCGAGAACAGCCGGTCCATTGGGTAACGGCAGGATCCCGGTGCCTTGTTGCAAAAACATGGAAACCGTCGCGACCGACGAAGTGTCCCGGCCCGAGGCGAGCGTCCAGACCCCGAACTCCGGGCTTGGAGAAACCGCACTGAACTCGGCCCCGCCGACAGACCAGGTGGCGTTGTTGGCGGCAGATTGGTAGACATTGAAGCTCGCTCTGCGCAGGAGCTCCGGCGGCGGATGTCGGCCGTCGGTTTCGACGCGCAGGATGATCCGGGCCGAGAGCTTGAGTTTGCCGACCGAACCAATGGCTGTTCGGGTCTGGGTGTAATCGGTGTCCGGAGAATACAGGTCTTCCAGCATCTCGGCGGCCCGGTTTTCAACTAGCGCTTGCAGGCGGGTTAGTCCAATCTGCCCTTCAAACCCGACTATACCAACGATCGCCATCAGCCCCAGCCACGTCCAAACCGGCGCGCTGCGACTGCGAAACATCCACAACAGCCAGCCACCGAGCGCGACCACTCCTATGTAGAATCGCAGGTCGCGCACGTTCATCATGCTCGTGGCGATGAAGCAAACCACGAAATACCAGTACGGCACGAACCAACCCAACGGTTTCGTTGACGCAACCGCGCGGCCTTTCCTGCGTAAAAGCCAAAAATACGTGCTCAAACGGACGCGGTCGTCAGCGCTGTAGGCGGTGGCTGCGACGAACGGGAAGAAGATCAACGGCAGCCAGGGGATAAACTTTGCCGGGCCGGTGGCCACATCGGTTGTGGCGTAACCGTATACTCCCGCTCCCAGAAACAGGATCTCACATAAATCCCAGATGCGGTTCATGTCCGTGTCGGAAAAATCCCAACGCCAGCGCACCCATCGCGGGAGTTCCAGGATCATGGCAGCGACCGCAGCCATGGGAAGCAGGCCGACTTCCCAACCCCAGAACAGAAGCGTGAAGCCGATGAACAGCGGGGGCAGGTTCATAGCCGGGACAATGTCTCCTGAATGTTCCCTGTGCGCAAATGGTGAAAGTTCCGTGGTTGATCTTTCATCGGTCCGGGTTCGAGAGAACCGGACTCATGGTCGTCGGTTACCACGCAGACGCGCACGGGAACCCGCAGTGACTGGAGCAATCTGACCAGCTGCTGACGGGGCTCGTCCCAAGACAGGAAAACGCATACGCAACCGCTAACCTGCGACGCGTGCTGGAGGACGAGAGTTTCCAGCGATGGAAAGGCCTTGTCTTTGCACAAATCCACGCCGGCCAGGACCTCCAGCATCCGATCCACATGCCCCACGCCGCGTCCCGCAGTAAAACAGTACGCTTCCGCGCCGACGAACAAAAGGTCCAGCAGCGACTCCTGTGTCTGAATTGAGCAAACGAACGAGGCGGCGACGGACACTGCCTCTTCGAAGATCTCCTCCTGTTCAACCCCGGCAAATGTGTCGAGGATCAGGGCATGACGCACAAAAAACTCGTCTTCATTCTCCCGAACAATCAACCGGTCGACCTTGGCCACGCTTTTCCAATGGATGTGCCGTAACGCGTCGCCGGGACGATAATCGCGCAACGCAATGAACTCGTCCGACTGGCCCACCGCGGAAGCCAGCGCGACACCGGACGGTTGATACTCACTGCTTCCCGGCAGGGCCAGCCGCGGGAGTATGTAGCGCCTCGGCAGCACCAGCAACGTTTGCGGCAGCGACACCCGCCAATGACGACGAACCAATCCAAAGACATCCGACCGGGCCAGGGTCATGCCGGTGAAATGGATGCGTCCGCGGTGCCGGGGAGTGAACTCCACATGGAGATCTACTTCACCGTGTGGCGGCAAATCCGGAACGGTATGTTCCCGGATCACCGCCGGCTGTCGCCTTGCCACCAACCGCACCCAGTGGGAATATCCAAAAAGCCGGTCGAGTCGAACGAGAACGCCGTGTGCCTTCCCGCGCGGGCGCTTAGAAAACTCGTCCCACGACGGCCTTGGGTCTTCCAAATCCTCCAACAACGTGACGCCGCGCTGCGGATACGCTCCATTGACTTTTACTGTCACCAGATAGGCCACGGGACTGCCCGCGGTACCGAATCGCGGCGACGTTCTCTGGACGGAAAATAACCGGGCGGTTCGGAGAAAGGGATTTGGCAGTCTCAGGACAGTCCACAGCACCGAGATGGCGAACACCACTGTCAGGAACGCGCACGCTTGATACGCGGTGGTCTGGTTTGTGTCGGCGCCGAGAGCGGTCGCCACCAGCAGGCACGCCAGGGCGAACTTACCGGGATTCGTGAACCGACGGCGCAACCAATATGCGAGCCCGAAGTTGCGGCGATAGTTGCGGTAGAGGAGCCTCCGGTACATGGCCGTCAGGCCGGCACGGGAATCCGGCGCAGGATTTCTTGGGCAACCGCGCGCGCCGTCACTCCGGAGAATTTCGCTTGGGGGTCGATCACCAAACGGTGCGCGATTACTGGCACCGCCACCTCTTGTACGTGCTCAGGGGTGACAAACTCGCCGCCGTCAAATAATGCCAGTGCCTGTGCCGTCTTCATCATGGCGAGCGACGCGCGCGGGCTGGCGCCAAGTTGCACGCCGCTGACCCCGCGGGTCGCCCCGACTACGTCTACGATGTAACGTTTCAGTTCGTCGCTAATCCGGATTTCCGTCGCGGCGCGGCGCAGTCGAAGTACGTCTTCCGCGTTGGCGCACGGAGTAATGTGATCGAGGGGATGATTGTGAACCTGATCGGTGAGGATCGCGACCTCCTCTGCGGGTGACACATAACCCAACTCGAACTGCATCGCGAACCGGTCCATTTGCGCTTCCGGCAACGGATAGGTGCCGCGAAACTCGACCGGGTTCTGCGTGGCGACCACAAAGAATAATTGGGCCAGCGGTCGGCGTTCGCCCTCGACGCTGACTTGTCCTTCAGCCATGGCCTCCAACAGGGCCGACTGGGTCCGCGGCGAGGCGCGGTTGATCTCGTCCGCCAACAGAATGTTTGTGAAAACCGGGCCTTCATGGAAATGGAACTCCCGATCACGCTGGTCGAAGATCGAGACACCCATGATGTCGGACGGCAGGAGGTCGGGTGTGAACTGGACGCGCTTGAACTCCACATTGACGGAGCGCGCCAACGCCTTGGCCAGGGTGGTCTTGCCGGTGCCGGGAAAATCCTCGAGGAGCACGTGTCCCCCACTGGCGAACGCAGCCAGCAATCGACGCGTGGCAAGGGTTTGGCCCTTGATCACCTTTTCAATGTTCGCCGCGATTGCCTGGTACACTTCTCGTGGTGTCAGCGAGTGACTGGTTGTCATGGTTGGCCTCTCGGCTGGAACGCGACTCCCATAACCACAAACAGGGGCGGAAGCAAGTCTGTTGTGGAGGAACCCGCCACGTTCAATGAGACTTGTGTGATGGAATCCATGTGTCCTTATTCAAGGCGACGAAAGTGCCGACGACGAACAACAGAAAGGCCAGCAAGACCGCCAAAAGCCCGGCGGGAGCGTGTGTGGCCGACATGACGACCGATTTGCCCGGCATGAGTGCCAGAACCACCAACGCGGTGGCCGGCACCACCAAGGACGCCCGGTGCTGCCAGATTAGTCGTGCTGCCAGATAACAGCCCAGCACGAATACGGCGAGTGCCGACACCGTCCAGCCGGCGATTCCGTGGTTATTCTGCACCCAGACAGTCGAATGCGCGGTCCAAGCCAACGCGGCGATGATGCGCAAGACGTTGGCGCCGGAATGCCGCGCATCCTGCCAAGCCAGACTGTGCACCAACAGGAATACCAGCCCGAATTGAATACCGAATTCGGGGCCCTGCGAGAAACGTTCAAGCAGGTAGCTGGCGGCACCGGTCACGGCCACCGCTCCGCCCACTGCCGCGAGCGGATGGGTCGATAGGATTGCCCGAAGAATGACGTAACCGATGATCGCGCCCATGACGCACAGCTCCCGGCTATAATGCGGAATGAGGACCTTTCCCAAGCTCTCGGGCATCGCCGCGACCAGCGTTGCCAGGGAGATGAGCAGGAGATGAAAGGCCACGCGATTGTCCCGGTGGAGCGCATAGATGCCGGCGTACACGGCGGCGTTGAGCACGGCCAATAGCAACACAATCTCGCTGTCGCCATTCCAGGCACCAACCAATGTTGTCAGGACAGGAAGCGCCAACGAAGCGATGCGCCATCCTGATGGCGGATTAGGAGCAAAATCGGAGATCCGATTGTACGAAGTCCAGGTCGCGACCCACAACAGTGGCGCCACAAGAGATATCTCCCAGACCAGGTCGTAAATGTAACCGATACACCACAAATGGACGGCGCTCACGGTTATCCAGATTGCTGCGAAACCGAGTGGCAACCAACTGCGTTGCGCGGCCATGCCACCCCATTGAGTCGGTCGCGGCAACACATTGACCGAAGCAAACAGCAGCGGCAGCAGGATCAGCCAACAAGAACGACTACATCCGCCCAACGCATCGAGATTGGTCTTGTGGATCGACTTGAAGAAGAAGGGCAATGCCAGATTCGTCGCCAGTATGAGCAAACCGATGCCCAATGCTCGGGGTGGCATGTTTAGTTCCGGAATAAATCGCTTCAAACCCCAGAATCTCAAGATGGCCATGACCGCCCCCGTACCGCACACCACCCACGTCACAGTGGTACCCAAAAAAACTGCCAATGTAACGAGAATGAATGGGATCAGGACTAACATATTCTCCATGGTCACTAGCAGCGTAGAGTCATACCAAATCTGGCGAGAAGCGAGAAAGATGGCAGTAGTGGCCAGCAACATCTCGTAGATTTGAAGAGAACCGAAGATGGTGGAGACTGGACCCAATTCTGCCGCGCGGAAGGCCGGGCCAGTCGTAAATCGATAGCTCCCATAAAGCAGGCACGCCGCACTGATCAGATAGAACGGATTGCACGCCAAGAAGCGCCTCATCCAGTAGAGCAATGGCTGATCCCCATGAGGTAGTTCTAACAGAGGGGGAATTCTGGGTGATCGATTATACTCGTTCATAACAGATCCTCTGGTTGTGTTGCTTAGGGTGCTATTTACTATCTAATATAGCTATTGACTATTACACGCTATCATTTACAGTGTTTTGTGTTTAAATGCAAGTGTTTTCTGATATAAAAAAAGCAGGTGCTATGAAGACTGAGCAAAAGAACGAGAATCCACGCTGGTACACAATCAAAGAAGCTGCCGAATACCTCGGTGTCACCGAACCGACGATCTATCGATGGATGCGCGATAAGTTGATCACCTATCGCAAGATCGGAGATTCGACCCGGTTCCTGCAGGAAGATCTGGATAGTCACGTCCAGGTTTTTAAGAGCGCAAAGGACAGCGAGTCGGTCCAGGAGTTTTGTCCAGTTTGCCACCATAATGAACTGATTGCGGGGCGGATCCAATCCACCGGGCTAAACTATTTTTATCCTGACAAGACCAGATTTTGGACGTTCAAGACCAGCCACATCGAAACCGTGGCGCGTATGTGCACTCGTTGTGGCGCGATCACATGGTTCGGGGATAAGACGAAGCTCACTGGAATCAAAAAGGACGGTTCCCTGCCGACCGCTGAGAATTTGCCCTCATCAGAAACCAACGTTTGAGCCCAAGCGGTGGAATCTCAGGGTGCGAATCATTGCGCCTCCACCAACCGAATACGGAAGCCTTATTGAGGTCCGCATTGTGGGTTGGAGAATCGGGATTCAAAAGTGTAGCTGCCTGACTGGATGGCAAACACGGCGCGGTCGCCTTCGCGGCGAAGGAACTTCACTCCCGGACGCCGTTCCGCGGGCGCGCCGCTTTCCTGCACCACGGCGCCGTCGCGAGCGGGAAGGAAGATGGTCGCTGTCGTGTTCGCGGGAACTGTCGCTTTCAAAACGAAACGTTCGCCGTCGCGCTCCCAGCGCACGGAGATTGGACCGTGGATCGACTCATAACTCGCCTCGACCCACGTGAGATCGCCGACGGGTTGCGGGCGGAGGATGAGTTTCTTGAAACCGGGTCCTGTCGGGTCAACGTCGATGCCCGCGAGGTCTTTGTAAAACCATTCTGTGATTTGCCCGAGCATGAAGTGATTGTGCGACGAGCTGAGGTTCGCATCCCACGATTCAGTGAGGCTCGTCGCGCCCTTCTTGAGTTGGTAGCCATAGCCCGGCTTCTCATCCTGGTTGATCATCCGGTAAATCAAATCCGAGCGGCCGCCTTGGGCAAGCGCCTGGAGGAGGTAACGGAAACCGACGTCGCCCGCGGTCATCGCGTCGCCATGCAGTCCCACATCGCGCACGAGCGCGGCCAGCACGCGAGCGCGGTCGGCGGGCTCAACGATGTTCATCACCAGCGGTAGCGCGTCGGCGCATTGCGATCCCGCAGCGTACGAACCGGTGTCGCCATGAAAGAAGTGGCGGTTGTAACTCCCGCGAATCTTTTCTGCACGATCGGCATAATGTTTCGCGTCGTCCGGACGGCCCAGGAGCTTCGCGATCCGCGAAAGAATCGCCGCATCCTCGAAATAAAATGCCGTGGCGGTCACCGGTGGCGGTGTCAATTGCGCCGGGCCGGGCTTTTTCGGGCCGAGGTCGTACCAATCCCCCAGGCCCTCGGACACGATGTCATCTGTCGCGCGCGTTTCGAGCCAGGCGAAGTACCGCTTCATCGCATCAAAGTGGGTACGCAACAGGTCGAGATCGCCAGTGAATTGGTATTGCTGCCACGGCACGAGGATGAAGGCCGAACCCCACTCCGTCGCATCCCGAAAGGCGCCTTTGAATTTTGCGTATTCCGGCGCAGTCGTCGGTATCAGGCCATCCTCCGTCTGCGCATCGGCCATGTCGTGCATGCCTTTGGCGAAAAGCCGTGTGACATCGAACTCATACCGAATGGCCGGGCCGTTGAGATGATATTGCTCAAGCCACCCAAGCTTTTCGCGATGCGGACAGTCGGTGAGGATGGACACCATGTTCGACCGCTGCGCCCAGCGTACAAGGTCGCGGATGCGATTGAGCAACTTGTTCGAAGTGGCAAAATGTCCGATCGGCGCCGCGCTCGAATGCACGATGACATCTTCCAGTGATTCGATTCGGGGCAATGCATTCGTTTCACCGACATTCGCCGGGAAAAATTCAGCTTTCAGGTATCGACACCCCACGTAAAAGAATTTCGGAAACCATGTCTCTTCGCCATCCGTCGCCTTGGTATATTGCCACCAGGAACTGCCGCGGCTCGCGCCTCCCATTGTGCTGCGATTGATTGTGCCATCGGCATCGACCACCTCCGCCGGCGTGAGCCGCACGACGCTCCCCATCGGTCCGCTCACGCGGAGGCGCGGCATCATCGAGGCGTTCTGCCCAAAATCATAAACCGCACTGCCGTCAGAAAACGCCTTTGTCGCAATGGGCTGCCGCGTCTCAATCGCGCGCAACGGCTCCGTCGCAAAACTCTGGCCGCGTAACGTGTCGCCGACCAGGACCATCCTCACCGCTTGCGGCCACGCGCTGTCATTGAAGCCTGCCCTGGTCCAGTCCACGGGTTCAATCCGCGCGTCAAAGTCTTCCCCGCCGTAGATGTTATTGAATGTGATCGGCCCCGCCAAGGTGCGCCACGTCGGATCGGTGCCGACAAACTCCACCGTGCCGTCAGCATATTCGAGACGCAGGCGCAGAATCGCCCGCAGCGGGCCGAAGGAACCGATGAATTTCGCGAAGCGGTTTCGGCGGACGACATTGTACATACCGTTGCCGAGGATGATCGCGACGGTGTTTGTCCCCTCGCGCAACAACGCCGTCACGTCGTGTGTGTCGTAAAGCGTCGTCCGATCGTAATCGGTCCAGCCGGGTGCCAGCAGGTCCTCACCGGCCTTCGCGCCATTAAAATCGAGTTCATATTGTCCCAGCCCGCAAACATACGCCACCGCGCGACGCAATCCCGGCCGCACGGAAAATTCTTGTCGCAGCAGCAACGACTCGGTCACGACCGGCGAAGTGATCCAACTCCCTTCCCAATCCGCTGGCTTGAGCAACCCCATCGTCCAGGTCGCGTTCTCACTCCACGGCGTAGCGTGCCCATCGCGGTCCCAGGCGCGCACCTTCCACAACACTTGCTGCGACGATCTAAGCGGCGCACCTGCGTACCGCATAAACGCAGTTTCATCCGAAGCGACACGTCCGCTGTCCCACAGATCGCCCCGATCGTGTGCGAGCATGTCCGCCGAGGATGCCGCCAGCACCTGCCACGCGGTCTGTGCCTGCCCGCGCTCGTTGCTCGCCACGCGCCAGAACAATCGCGGCTGCGCCAGATCGACGCCCAACGGATCCACCGCATATTCGCACTTCAAATCCGTTACGCGTAGTGCCGTCGTTCCAAGCTGCTTTGGATCAAGCACCACATATTTGATGTGCTGGCGGTTCCACGTGTACGTGATGTGCACCAGGCCGTCGGATGTTTGGATGACGGCGGGGTACGCATAGCCATTGCCGCTCGGCCGATCTTCGAGCGTCAGAACGTGCTGCCATTTCACGCCATCCGACGAAATCGCCACATCCAGTGGATAACGAGCGCCTTTCGTCGGGCGGTCCGGTGGCGGCGCCGAATGATTGTAAACCAACAATTGACACCCATCCGCCAACGTAACGGCATCAATCCCGGAATTCGGGTTGGGCAATCCGACCGACTCCAACGGGCCCCACGTTTTTCCGCCATCGCTCGACCACGTGGTGGCGATCACCCCGTTCCGCGTACGACAAAGGGCTTGCAGCCGGCCGTCGTGGTGGAAGAGCACGCTCGGCTGGATCGCGTCCAACTTGTTTCCCTTTTCCGCCGGTCTCACGACCTCCCAGGTCTTGCCGGCATCGCGCGTGATCTCGAAATGTACCCGCCAGCCCGCCGCCCCAGCTTCCGTGCTGGAGGGACACAACCAGGCGCCGTCCGCCAAAAGCACCGGCTTGTTCTTGATCGGCCCCAACACGCCCGCCGGTAACCGCACTGGTTTGTCCCAACTTTTTCCGCCATCCGTCGATGTAATCATCATCCCCCACCACTCGCTCGGGGAAGGCCCGACCTTGTAAAACAATACCAGCGGCCCGTTCTTCGGCTGGAACAGAACCGGGTTCCACGTCGGCAGCCGCGTGCCATTCGTCTGCACACCGTTCGCCACCTCCACCGCCTCAAGCCAGTGCCCGCCATCTTGTCGCGCTACCCAGATGCCGACGTCGGGCGCGCGTTCCCGCGTCCCGCCAAACCACGCCGCAACCAGTTTGCCGGGCGCCACCTCAACGATCGTTGAGGCGTGGCATTCCGGATACGGCGCGCGCTCGTTGATGAACGCGGATGAAATCACTGTGGGATTGCGCGGCGCTGCCGCCAGTCCGGTGATCGCGAAGAGTAGAGGAAAGGCAAGAAATCGGGTCTTCATAAACCTCGGGCCGGTGTCGCGACCCGCACCATATCACGCCCGGCAAATCCAAACGCCGCCCACAACAACAGCCCCGCACTGATGACATAGATAATCGCGCCAAAAGCAATGGCCTCGCTCATGTTGTCGATAGGTTTTTCATGCCGGCCGTACTGTGTCGCAAATCCAACGGCCAGCGGCCCGAGCGCGCCGCCGCCCCATCCCACCGTGTTCATGATACCCGCAGCCGTGGCGCGCGCCCGTGGCTCAATCACGTCGAACAGCGACGCGAAAATGTTGGCATCATAAAATCCCTTGGAGAGACCGAAAAGTGTCATGGACGCAAGCAACGTGGTGACACTCGATGTGAGGCCTACCAACCCGACAAACGAAGCGCCCACGAGCAGTCCAAACGCCTGCACCAGCATCCGCCCGCCAACAAAATGGCGCGCCAGCCGGTCGGCCAGTACACCACCCAACGGCACACTCAGCGCGCTCGCGAGATGGATGTATACGCTGCCGGACAGGCCGGCGGCAGTGAGTTTGAAGGCGAATTTTTCAACAAGAAATGTCGGCGTCCACGTGAGGAAGATTGTCGCTACGAAGTTCGCACCGAGAAACGCGGCCATAAGCAGCAGTACTGTCGGTTTACGGAAAATCACGCGGGCCACTTCGCGTACACCCAATGGCGGCAGTACAGCTTGACCGGCTCCCTCGACAGCACCTCGCGCCGGTTCCCGCAAAAAGCAATAAAGTACCAGCGCCAGCACCACGCCGGCGCAACCGAAAAAATAAAATCCCGTACGCCATCCATGTGCTTCCGCGAACCACGCTCCTGCCCAGCTACCCGCGATGGTGCCGATGTAAACGCTCGATTGGTGCAGTGAAAACGCCCGCGAACGGGTACGTCCGTCGTGATAGTCGCTCACCAGCGACATTGTGGCAGGAAAATAAAACGTCTCACCGAGTCCTTCCAGTGCGCGAACGGTTACAAATTGCCACAGTCGACCGCACCACCCGGTCATGACCGTGACGCCGCTCCACAGGAGGCACCCGCCGAGGATCAGTTGCTTGCGGGGCAGACGGTCGGCCAGAAAACCCGCGAACGGCGCGCCGAGCGCGTACACCCACATGAACGCCGAGCCGATTAACCCGAGCTGCACCGCTCTGAAACCAAACTCCTTCTTCAGTATCGGGAAAACCGATGAAATCGCCTGTCGATCCGCGTAGTTGAAAAAGCAGACGAACCACAGCATGCCGACGACAGCCCACTTGTAGTGTCTGTTCCTGTGCCTGGGTGTGTAGGCCGATTCCATTCCGCGAAGCACGCCAACTGTAGAGCGCCTTTTAGCAGAACGTATGGGCTATGCCACGAACAAAGTGTCCTCCCCTCCCACACCTATCCATAGGAAGCTGCCGGCAGGCTCACCCTCCAAACCGGACGCCAAACGGGCGCCTCCACTCCCCGCCCTCAGTTGCAAGGGAGGAGAAAGAGGCGCCCGCAAGGTCATCGTCATCATGCCGCGCCGCTTGCGGCACTGTGTGCTCCGTTGTTATCGACCTTTGGCTCCGCAGTTAGACTCAGCAGCCTGCGTTTCGATCTCGTCCGCCTGATCCGCGCTGATCAAACCCTGCGCCACGAATGCTTCCGCCGCCTGGGTAACTGCGGAGACGTACTTGCCATGATTCTTCCACCTTCCGCCCGAAGCCGGACCGGCGCACGGCGCGATTTGGTCGATGCTGCACCCATCTGCGTCCACAATGGCGCCAGCCGGAGTGTCCGGGCACAGATCCACAGAATCCGGGATTCCATCACCGTCTTCGTCGGTCTCACCGGAGAGCGAAAACGCGGAGTTGAACGGGCCTTGGTGAGTGATGTCGGTCCCAATGCGCAGCCAGTCCGGAGCAAGAGCGTCATTCCGTATCCAGCTTTGCAGGTCGCCCAAGAACGGAGTGCCAGGGGCGACGATCGGTTTGGGCGCGGAAAGCCACAGAAAATCGCCGCCGCTCGATAAGACCTCGGGGCGGAAGAAATAGTGGCCGGCGGGAAGCAAGATCGGCGGGTTGAAGGTCACACTGATCGTCACCTCCTGTCCAGTAACAGGACCTTCGCCATTGGTGAATTGGCCGGGGCTCTTGTTGATGCCGTTCACGACTGAGTTGGACGCGGTGAAGGACGAATTCACCAGCGTGGCGAAAAAGCTCAGGGAACCGTCGGCTCCATCCCGCGTGGCATTGTCGATTTCAACATCGCCGGGTGAATTGGCCCGTGTGGGTACGGTCAGTACGCGGTTGGTATCCGAGTCACCAGGGAAAACGTGATACAGTTCGACTTCAACGTCGCTGATGCTCGCCAGCGGCACTCCCAGGGGAAGCAGGCCCGTGAAGGTTGCCTGGTTGATGAGCGTTGTCTCCGTGAGAATGAAGTCGTCGGCCGTCTCGGTCTGGTTTTTCCCCGGGCTGGACGGACGCGAGAGCGTGGCGATTTTTCCATCCGGATCGCCGGTCGAAAAGGAAAAGGAAACCGCCAGAGCTTGGGATGCCAACAGGACCAAAGCCAGCGCGATTGGCCCCAGCCGTCGAAGGGCCGGCATTTCATTTATAGTTCTCGTTTTGCTACGTTCGTTCCTCATAACGTTCTCCATGGTTGATTTTTTTCGCGCGTCTGACTGGAGCGAAGGATTATCGTCGCTCCAAACAATCAGATTCGCTTTTGCGTGGATATGAGGAACAGGAGGGGAGGTGGTTCCAAAAAAAATTGCGCGGAATGTCCACCCAAGAAGGGAACATATCGGCTGCTCTTGCCTCGTCGTCGGTAGCGGCAGGCCAGGTTCCAACTTCAGCGTCGGGCGGATGTCAGACCGGTAGCACTTTCGATCCAGTACAAGTTTACGGCCTCAGCGAGTTGAGCACTTCCAGCGCTCGCACGGTGGCGGCGCCCCGGGTTTCAACCCCGAGTTTTTCGAATATTTCCTGCACGTGCTTTTTCACGGTGGACTCGGTGATGCCAAGAATCGTCGCGATGTCCGAGTTTGTCTTGCCCTGGGAGAGCCAGAGCAGCGTTTCCGTGGCACGGGGAGTAAGCCCCAGCTTGAGCAGTGGCTCGGCTGAGGAGAAATTGGGTTTGAATTCGCGCCTGGCATTTTGTTGGGAACGGCGCAGCCGCGCTTCGATTGCCTGGACGAGATCAGCGTTGGCCACTGGCTTCGTCAGGTAATCATCAGCTCCAAGGTTCATGCCGCTTCGCAAATCGTCCTTATCCCCTTTGGCGGTGAGGAAGACGAATGGAATCGATGCCAGACCAACATCCTGTTGCAATGCTTGCAACACACCGTAGCCATCCAATTCGGGCATCATGACATCGCAGAGAATCAAGTCAGGCCTTTCTTGCCGTGCAAGCTCCACCCCTTTGCGCCCATTTTCAGCCTCGATTGGCTCGTACTCGTGATAGCGGAGCAGAGCCATGATGTTCCGCCTCATTTCTGGTTCGTCCTCGATCACCAGGATTCTTCTCATGGGTCTATTCCAAAACCGGAAGCCTGACCGTGACCGTGGTGCCTTCTCCAAGTTTACTCACGAGTCGCACGCTCCCTCGGTGGAGTTCCACGCAACGTTTTACCACGAGCAGGCCGAGTCCGGTGCCCGGGCGGGTTTCCACATTGCTTCCGCGATGGAACGCCTTGAACAAGTGTTGGTGATCTTCACCGGGGATACCGATTCCCTGGTCACGAACGATGCAGACCGCGTCCACCCCATCCCGCTGAACCGCGAAACTCACGGTCGCTCCGGGCTCTGAGTATTTCACCGCGTTACTCAGGAGATTTGTGAAAATGTGCCCGAGTAATCTTTCATCCGCCTTCGCTTCCGCCGGAACCGAGGCCAGCGATAATTCGATACGGCACCGCCTGTTTGTCGCCGAAAGAACCTCATCCACCAGGCGGCGGCAAAATACGTTCAAGTCAAGCGTGGCTGGTTGAAAGTCCAACTTGCCGGCGTCCAGGCGGCTGAGAACCAGGATTTCTTCCATCATCCCGGCCATTCGGCGCGTGTTCCGTGTGATGGACTCCAATTGTTCGTCGCGTTCGGCGGGCGGCATCTTCTGGTAAAAATCGCGGAGCAATTCCGCCGAAGACTGGATGATGCCGAGCGGCGTGCGGAATTCGTGTGAGACCATGGAAACGAAATTGCTTTTGAGTTGGCTGAGTTCTTTTTCACGGGCCAACGCCTTGAGGATTTCCCCCTCCGCGTTCTTGCGCTGGGAGATGTCCAGGACCAACGAGAGCATATGGGGTTCGTGGTCAATCGTAATCGTTTCCCCCGAGAGCAGGACGGTGGACGACTCGCCGCAACGATTGCGCCATCGGCACTCCCTTTGACGAATCGAGCCGTTGGTCCGCATATCCCGCCATACCGCCTCCCGCTCGGCAGGATAGTCCCACATGCCCAATTCCGCCGAAGTTCGGCCCAGGACTTCCTCACGCGCATAGCCCAGCCAGTTCAAGAGAGCGTCATTTGCCAGAACATACCTTTCGTCACTCATGCGCAACATGCTGATGAAGACGGGGCTGGCCTGGAACGCCACGCTGAAGCGAGCCTCACTCTCGCGTAATCGTGCCTCGCTTGCCATCAACTCCGCTTCGGCCTTTTTCCGCCCGGTAATGTCCAATCCCATCGCCAGCACGTGCGGCACATGGTTGATTTGGATGACTTTGGAGGACACCAACATGGTGAACTGCTGTCCATGCCGGTTCCTAAAGCTGCACTCACGCTCACGAATGGAGCCTGTGCGGCGCAAGTCTGCCCAAAAGGCTTCGCGATCTTGCGGCTGCTCCCACACGCCGAGCTCGGTCGTGTTCCGTCCGATGATTTCGTCACGCGTGTAACCGGTCCATGCCGCGAATGCATCGTTTACGAGCACAAACTTCCCGTCGCTCATGCGCCCGATGGCGATGAGTATCGGCGACTCCTGGAAGGCGGCGCTGAACCGGGTTTCGCTTTCGGCCAGCGCTGTCTGCGCGCGCTTGCGCTCGGTGTTATCGATGATGCTGGCCCGAACCAGATTCTTGCCCTCCGCCGGCAGGCGCAGCAGCCGCACTTCAGTTGGGATGAGTTTGCCGTCCGGCTGCCGGTGAATCCATTCAAAGACCGGGGTGCCACCGGCCAGGGCTTCATCCATCAATTTGCGGGCGAGTTCGTCGGATCGCCGGCCATCCGCTTGAAGTTCAGGACTCACATCCGCCGGCGTCAACTCAGCCAGTTTTTCCATGGGCACTCCGTAAAGAGTGCAGGCGTGCTCATTCCCGAATAGAAACCGTCCGGTGTCCCCGTCAAAGACCACGATCGCTTCCGGAGCGTGCTCGACAAGCGCGCGAAACTGCGCCTCGCTCGTGGTCAGCGCGGCGGTGCGTTCCGCAACGCGGCGTTCCAGCGACTGGTTTAACTCCAGCAATTCCCGCTCGGTTTTCTTGCGTTCGGTAATGTCGCGCACCACCGACACATTCAGGCTCCGGCCCCCCACCTGGATCGACGTCACCAACACTTCCATCGGAACTTCGTTTCCATCGAAACGGCGGCCCACCCATTCGAACCGATGATTGCCGTATTTTTCAACCAAGGCAATGATCTGAAGCGTTTTTTCGCGGCTCGAAACACCGTCGGGTTGCAAGGGAGGCGAGAAATCTTCCGGCCCCGCCTGCAAAAGCTGTTCCTTCGTGCTCGCGCGCATGAGGTCGACGGCCGCCTGATTGCAGTCCACGAACACACCCATCTGTGGATCGAATAGCAACATCGCATCGGCACTTCGCTCGAACAGGAGCTGGAACATGGAGGGATTATCCGTGAGCGACGACTTCGCCGCACTGGGTCTTTCGTCCCAGTTCCGGCCTGCGGTAACCGGATGCTTCATAAGCCTGCGATTCTCCTAATCGCCCTATAAACCAACCGGAGCGATTCTACAAGGGGTTACAACAAAACACACGCCTCATGGGACGATAGTACCACAGTGCATTGAGGAAAGAATGGAATATGCCCAGGGCTCATACTTCACACTTACATGAATGAGCAATGCAAACTCGCAAGTGTCCGGAGCAAATCGAATGTCCCTGGCTTTAGACGGCAAACAATCATCCGCCGCACGGGAAAGCCACCGACGCGATCCCATACCAGATCGCCAGACAGAACCACGCGAACACCACGGACCAGTGCCGCCTTGGATCCCGGCCGCGGTTTCATGATCCGTCTGGGGTGGATCCGATTGTTTTACGCCATCATCTCAGAGAATTATGTCCTCCCGACAAGGTGAATCGCACAACGGGAACCACCTTATGCCTTCAGATGATTTTGAACAGATAGTGTCCCAGCATTATGAATCGCTCTACAGGTTCGCCCTCAGCCTGACGCGGACAGAGGCCGACGCGTGCGATCTTACCCAGCAAACTTTCTATATCTGGGCGACCAAAGGCCATCAACTGCGGGATCGTAGCAAGGTCAAGTCGTGGCTGTTTACAATCCTGCACCGGGAGTTCCTGCAAATCCGCAGAAGGGCGGTGCGCTTTCCGCATTTCGAGTTGAGCGAAGGGATTGAAGATCTGCCCACCCTCTCACCGGAAATGGTGAACGCGCTTGACGCAGCCCGGGTGTTCGAGCTTCTCGGCCAGGTCCAGGAACCGTACCGGGCGGTGCTCACCCTCTTTTATCTGGAGGACTATTCGTACAAAGAGATTGCTGATATCCTCGAGGTCCCACTTGGTACCGTTCGATCCCGCATTTTCCGCGGCGTGGTCCAACTTCGACAATCAATCCTAGTCGCGGACACGCCGCCACCACGGCCAGCGCCTGAACCGGACACATTCGTCCCGCACTGGCTCAATCTGTCACCGTCCGGCTCGATGGCTGGCGGTGGAAGCATTTGAGCAAATCGTGTGGTCAGACAGCCTGGACGCAAATTGAAATGGCTGCCTCGCTAGGACTCGAACCTAGACAAACTGATCCAGAGTCAGTTGTGCTACCATTACACTACGAGGCAGTCGTGACGGTCCGTAGAAGAGTAGAACGGGGTGAAAAAGGTGTCAAGCCCGCCAGGCCGTTGTGAATCGGCTAGTTAAGCCGCATGGGCATCAGCACGTAGAGGAACGGGGCGTTGACCTTGATGACGCCGGGGCTCAATTCGTCGGTCAATTCCACAAAAACCTCGTCGGCATCCAGGTTACGCAGCGGATCCATCATGTATTGTGGATTAAAGGCAATGGTAATCTCCTTGCCTTTGTAATTGATGGAAAGTGTTTCCTTGGCCTCGCCAACTTCAGGCGTGGTCGCGGTGATCGTCAACGTGTTCTTGCCGAAATTGAGCTTCACGGACTGCGACTTCTCGCTGGCCAAAATCGAGGCGCGGCGGAGTGCCGCCAACAATAGCTCACGTTCCAGTGGAACGCGCTCTTTCGTCTCAGTCGGAATCACCTGGCGGAAATTCGGGTACGTGCCTTCAATCAGCTTGGAGACCAAGGTGGTGCCATCCAACTCGAAAATGATCTGGTTTTCACCGATCGAGAGCTTCACGTCGCCCTTGTCCGCGAGAAGGCGCTCCAGCTCGGCGACCGCCTTGGTCGGCAGGATCAACTCGGCCTCCGCTCCCTTGGGAACCTCGATGTCGTGCTCGATCAGCGCCAGACGGCGGCCATCGGTAGCAACGACGGTGAGCTTGTCACCTTTGAACCCCATGAAAACGCCATTCAAAACATAGCGCGTCTCATCGTTGGAAACAGCGTAGGCAGTTTTCTTCAACATGTCCCGGAGCACTGCTTGCTCAATTTTCAAGGCCTTGCCTGCGCCAGACTCGGGAAAACGCGGAAATTCTTCCTCGGGCAATCCCATGATCTTGTAGAATGACGACCCGCAGCGAATCGAGGCCGCATTGCGGTCGTCCACCTCAACTTCAATCTCCGCCGCAGGGACTTCCTTCAATATGGAAAACAGCTTACGAGCAGGAAGCGTCGTCGAACCGGCCTTTGATACTTCCGCCTCGACTTTACAGCGAACGCCAACATCCAGATCCGTGGTCGTTAAACTCAGGCTGCCAGTGGACGCGTGGACAAGCACATTCGATAAAATGGGCAGCGTTGTGCGGGTGCTCACAACGTTTTGCACGCGCTGCAAGCCGTCGAGAATCGCTTCCTTGGTAACTTTGAATTTGATGGGCATGGCCGTCTGAATACTAAGACTATATTATAATAAGAGAAACAGTCGTTACCGTTCGGGCTGTGAATATCGCAAACAACTTTCCTTGTCAAGGATGCAGCAGGTAGTTGCATCGATTGGCCCCGGCCGAGAAACTTCCGATTTGGGAACCAGTGGATATGATACGGGGACAAATTCCCCAGCCATCGGCATCATTCCGCAGCTGATTGACAACTTGCCGACAGGTTATTGGCGTTGCAGTGATTGCTCCAGGAACGACACGGTCTGGCGCAAACTCTGGTCCTTGGCCGTGCGCTTCTCGATGAGTTTGCAGGCATGGATCACCGTGCCGTGATCGCGGCCACCGAAGCTCTCGCCGATGTCCGCCAATGACCGACTGGTCAGCGTGCGACTCAGGTACATTGCCACCTGCCGCGGGAACGCCACGCTTTGTGGGCGGCGGCGGCTGGTCATATCGGCAATGCGGATGTCAAAATGTTCGGCGACCTTCTTTTGGATCGACTCGATGGTGACTGTCCGCTTGGCTTCTTCATGGAGCGCGTCGCGCAACAGCGATTCCAAGGCATCACGATTGATTTCACTGCCGGTGAGGGATGCAAAAGAGGCGACGCGGATCAGGGCGCCTTCCAGACGGCGGATATTGGTGCGAATCCTTTCCGCGAGAAACTCAATGACCTGATCCGAGAGCTTCACATCCATCAGGGCCGCTTTCTTCTTGAGAATTGCGATGCGCGTTTCCAGCGCGGGTGGCTGGAGTTCGGTCACCAGGCCCCACTCGAAGCGGGAAACCAGGCGGGCCTCGAGGTTTGCGATTTCCGCCGCCGGCCGGTCGCTTGAGAGCACTATTTGCTTATGCGCATCGAAAAGGGTGTTAAAGGTGTGAAAAAACTCGTCCTGCATGCGCTCTTTGCCGGCGAGGAACTGGATGTCATCGATGAGCAGCACATCGACCTGGCGGTACTTTTTGCGGAACTTCGTCATGGTGCTGTTCTGGATGGCCTGGATGAAATCGTTGGTGAATTGCTCGCAGGTGATGTAACAGACCCGGCTGATCTTGCTGTTGCCTGAGGCCGCGTGGCCGATCGCCTGCATGAGATGCGTCTTGCCCAGGCCCACGCCGCCGTAGACGAAGAGCGGGTTGTAGGCTTTCGCAGGCGACTGGGCGACCGCCAGCGCCGCAGCATGAGCAAAATTGTTGTTCGGACCGATGACGAAACTGTTGAAGGTGTACCGTGGGTTCAACTTCGCGTCGAGAGATGCCTTTGCCGCGCCGCGTTTCTCCGTGGCACCAACGACGGTTGGCTTAACGACTTCGGCGGGCGCTTTCAAACCTGGTGCGATGGAAAAACGAACCTGCAGCGGATGCCGGGAGACTTGATTGACGGCCTCGCGGATCAGTGGGAGAAAGTTGTCCTGGAGCCAGATCTGATAGAATTCGTTGGCCACTCCAAGAACGAGGGCGTCCTGATTGATTTCGACGGCCTTAATGGGCGCGAACCACCTGCCAAAAAGTTCTGGATTGAGCATTCCTTGCAGGATTTTGCTCGCGTCTCGCCACAGTTGCTCGTGCCCCGCCGTCATCTTTTCTCCGTCATCGCGATACCTGACTTATTCACAGCTTGCTAACACATTTTCTGTGCGGCAGCCGGTAGGCTGACCTGGCCAAGGACAGGCGGAGAGAAGAGACCTGCACACGAATACCAAGGGAATCAAAACCTTGTAAAACCCCCCATGCGTCGCCAACCAAACGCCCAGCAACTGCGAAAATTACGACTTGGAATCGGCTTTTATACCGATGTGCAGCTGCGTTTTCCCCTCACAACATTCGTGTCAGACTCGGGAGAGAAGCGAACAAAAAAATCCTCATGTCCTGGATAACGGATACGACCAACTAGCGATACATGGCTATTCGTCCAGGCTACTAACAGGTTGTTCACAGCCCCTCCGCGTCCTCGCCTTTACCTTAACGCACAGGAGCATAGCGAGCGAGTTTCCCCGCTTCAAGAAAAAAAGCGTCCGCGCGCAAGAATTCTTTCCTGACGACGTGTACGGTAGAAAAAAACAGGGCTCGAAGTTCGCGAAAACTTCGAGCCCTGCGCGTGACACAATTCCTTTACGCGTCGTAGTACATGTGGAATTCCCACGGATGCGGGCGTAAGCGAATCTGATCCTGTTCTTTGCGCTTCATCTCGATCCAGGTATCGATCACGTCCTGTGTGAAGACGTCGCCCTTGAGCAGGAACTCATGGTCATCTTCGAGTTCGTCGCACGCTTCCGTGAGGCTGCCGGGCATTGACGGCACTTTCTTGAGTTCGCTGGCGGACAACTCGTAAATGTTCTTGTCGAGCGGTTCGCCAGGGTCGATGCGGTTCTCAATGCCGTCCAAACCGGCCATGAGCAGCGCGGAGAACGCTATGTACGGGTTCGCCATCGGATCCGGCGGACGATACTCAATGCGCTTCGCCTTCGGACTGGGTGAGTACGTCGGGATGCGGATTGCCGCCGAGCGATTACGGCTAGAATACGCAAGGTTCACGGGCGCTTCGAAGCCCGGCGTGAGCCGCTTGTAGCTGTTGACAGTCGGGTTCGTGATTGCCGCGATGGCTCGCGCGTGTTTGAGGACGCCGCCGATGTAGTAAAGCGCCATGTCACTCAAGCCTGCATATTCCTTGCCCGCGAAGAGGGGCTTGCCCTTCTTCCACAGGCTCTGGTGCGTGTGCATTCCACTGCCGTTGTCGCCGAAAAGGGGCTTGGGCATGAAGGTGACGGTTTTACTGTGACGCTTGGCGACATTCTTGACGATGTACTTGTACAGCAACATGTCGTCGGCCATCGAAACCAGCGAGTTGAACCGCAAATCAATTTCCGCCTGACCGGCGGTCGCCACTTCATGGTGCTCGCGCTCCACTTTGAGGCCGCACTCCTTCATGACCATGATCATCTCATTGCGGATATCCGCCTGGGTGTCCTGCGGGGGTACGGGGAAATAACCCTCTTTGTGGCGAATCTTGTTGCCGAGGTTCGGGAATTCTTCGCGACCGCTGTTCCAGATGCCCTCGTTGCTATCGATGTAATAAAACGCGCTGTTGGCCGTCTGGCCGTAGCGGATATCGTCGAAGATGAAGAACTCCGCTTCCGGGCCGAAGTACGCGGTGTCCGCAATACCCGTCTGCTTCAGGTAGGCCTCGGCCTTGCGAGCGACGTTGCGCGGGTCACGGCTGTACGGCTCACGCGTGATCGTGTCCACAGCGTCCGCCACGATGCTCAGAGTTGTAACCTGCGGAAATGGGTCAATGATCGCCGTGGCCGGGTCGAGTATCAGCAGCATATCGCTGGCTTCGATGGATTTCCATCCGCGGATCGATGAACCGTCGAACCCGAGGCCTTCCTCGAACACTTCTTCCTCCAGCTCTGAGATCGGCGCGCAGAAATGCTGCCAGGTGCCGAGAAAATCGCAGAATTTTACGTCGACGAGTTGAACGTTCTTGCTCTTACAGAGTGCCAGAACTTCTTTGGGTGTCATGTTTGTCCTCCGGGCCAGATGGTGAACGGGTCACCATCTGGCTGAATGTGATTCGTAGTTGCTCCAGTTTTGCGGCGTTACACAGCCTGATCGCCGCGCTCCTCAGTGCGGATGCGCACGGCCTCGTCGATGGGCAGTACAAAAATCTTGCCATCGCCGATCTTGCCCGTCTTGGCCGTCTTTAGGATCGCATTGACCGCGGCCTCCACGGCGCCGTCGGGCAGGACGATCTCCAATTTCAACTTGGGCAAAAAATCCACTGTGTACTCGCTGCCGCGGTAGATTTCGGTGTGGCCCTTCTGACGCCCGAAACCCTTGACCTCGGTGACCGTCATGCCCTCGACGCCCACGCCTGCGAGCGCTTCCTTGACGTCTTCGAGCTTGAACGGTTTGATAACGGCCTCAATTTTTTTCATCGATTTCCTCCCCTAGTGCGGGTGCGAATACTAGAGAACCGTCCGGGGCCTGTAAACAGAAAAAGCACCCTGACGACTACTCGCCTTCGCCGCAACGGGAGTCGGTACACCGTGTACGAGCAGTGAATTAGCAGTCGATATGCCACAGTGGTTTTAGGAGCACCAAGATCAATGCGCAATAGCTTGTGGGAGAATAGATTGGGCATGATGAGGCCGAACCTCTGAAGGTCGGAAATAAAACGTCGCCATGTGGCAAATTGCCCATGCTGATAAAAACTCGCCCCGCACCGGTTCGTCCCATAAACGCCCGGTCAGTCCTGCAGGTCTTGCACTTGGTTTGCTGTTGCTGCTGCTTTCGACCGCGTGCTAACGTGATCGGGTCATGGACGCACCAGGCAAAGTGCCGGATTCCATCAATTGCCATTCCTGTGGGGCGATCATCGACCTGACGGGACAAACTGGCTTCACTCACGTGGAGTGTAAGCATTGTGGCGCGCTTTCGGTTGTACCGCTGCAGTTCGGCGATTTCCTGTTGCTCAACCCCATTGGCATCGGTGGCGTGGGCACGGTTTACAAGGCCATCGATCTCCCGCTCAACCGCTATCTCGCGCTGAAGATCCTGCACAAGAAGCTCTCCACGAACCCGTTATTCATCAGTAGCTTCTCCCAGGAAGCCCGCGCGGCGGCGTCCGTCAATCACTCCAACGTCGCCCAAGTCTATTCATTCGGCGAAATCGATGGCCAGTATTACCTGTCCATGGAGTTGTGTGACCACGGCAGTTTGGACGACCGCATCACCAAGCTCGGCAAACTCCCCGAGGCGGACGTGCTTTCCATCGGACAGCAGATCACTGCCGCACTGGGTGCCGCCTGGCGACGCGGTCTGTTGCACCGTGACGTGAAGCCGGGCAACATCCTGTTCAATGAAGATGGAGTCCCGAAGATCATCGATTTCGGCCTGGCGCGCAGTCATGACCGGGACGCCGGAGGCGCTGGGGAGGGGGTTTCGGAACAGCTTTGGGGAACACCCTACTACGTTGCGCCCGAGAAACTCCGTGGTCATCCTGAAGACTTGCGCAGTGACATCTATTCGCTGGGGGCAACGCTTTTCCACGCGCTGGCGGGTCAGCCACCATCCGATGCTGCCACGACGGGCGCGGTGGTCGCCCAGCACACGACGCAACCGGCGCTATCCCTGCAAACGCACACGCCCGGCCTGCATGAGCGCACGACGCGGGCAGTTGCCTGCATGTTGGCCCAGGACCCGGCCGAACGGTACGAATCCTATGAGGAAGTGATTCAGGATCTCACCGAGGCGCAGGAAGAACTGAAGGCAGCCAGTGCCGCAAAATCCATCGTCGCTCCAACAGGTGAACGGTTTTCGATGTTGTCGGTACTGGGGATGCTGGCCACACTCGTGGTTTGTCTGGCAGTCGTCTGGTTCATGTGGAAGAACCGGGTGACGATCTTCCGTTGAAGCACCTGAATCACGGTGGGACGGTCGGGGTAATTACCACAATCTGGTTGATCACGCCCTTCACGCCCTTCACGGCGTGCGCGATGGCTTCAGCGCGCCATGACGTGGCGAGATTCGGCGCCGTTCCGCGGAGCGTGACCTTGCCGTCGTCGACTTCCACGATGATGCCCGCCGTTGTTGTGGGGGTGGCGTTGAGCTGACGGCGAATCCTCAGGCCGATGCTCTCGTTGGTTGGTGCCTCACCGGATTCTATGGGCGATGAAACAGGCTGCTCGATGGCCCGCATGGCAGGCCGGGGTTCGTTCGGCTTGTCGGGATTCATTGCGCAGCCGCCACAAAACGCGGCGCTGGCAACGCTGACTCCCGAGATAAAGAAAAACCGAACCCGCATAAGCCACCTGCTCTTCCCAGAGATAATCTAGCACGAAGCAGCGAATTCATGGAAGAATTTCTTCCGTGCCGTCTGTGGCGCTGCCGGATTGCACACCTACTCCGAACAGAACTGTAATGGGATTGTCATCATGTTAGAACCCGACGAGCGGTAGTTTTTTGACCAAGGAGGGTAGACGACCATGGCAAACGGTTTAACAACCGAGTCTCCGGGATCGAGAGTCGGCTTTGCATCTGCAGCAGAAGTGGCACAACGGTTTGGGGCAAGGGTGGACACGGCAATTTCGTTGGTCTTGCCCATGTTCAATGAAGGTCCGGTTGTTGAAGCAACACTGACTCACGCGCTGGGATCCTTGGATCGTCTTTTTGAGGATTTCGAGATCGTTGTCGCCGACGATGGCAGCACCGACGACAGCGCGCAGAAGGTTGCGCAGTGGGCGACCAGGGACGCGCGTCTCAAGCTCGTGCGGCTGCCGAGCAACCAGCGCTTTGGTGGCGCCTTGCGTGCGGGTTTATGCGCGGCTTCCAACGAGTTTCTCGTGTACACGGATTTTGATTTGCCCGTGGCCTTGAACAGCCTGCCCCAAGTCCTCCGTGAGTTTTCTGACGCGGATGTACTGACCGGTTACTCTGACGGCGTGACGAAAGACGCAAACTGGCGGTGCCGAGTCATCTCGCTGGGTTACAATTCTCTGGTGAGGAGGCTGTTCGGGTTGTCGCTACGGGACATTAACTTTGGATTTAAGGCCATGCGTAAATCGGTTTGGGATCAACTGGCCTTACGCTCCTGTAGCCCCTTCGTCGATGCCGAGCTTTTCATAAGAGCGCAGCGCCGGGGTTTCCGTGTGAAAGAGGTTGCGGTGCCATTTTCCCAGAGGCAGTTGGGTGCTTCCCACATTCGACGGTTTGACGTCATCGCCACGACGTTGTGGGACATGGCGCGGTTGCGGCTGGAGCCGTTGGGTGTCCCGAAAAGCCAGTGCTGATGATTTTGGACTCGGCCCCGGCGACGAGCAGGCCAGTTATCTTTGGATGTTCTTCCGGATGCTGATGGTCCGATCAGATCTCGGAACGGTGCCATATGAATTGCGAACGCGAGGTTCATTTTGTTGCCAGTTGATAGGCGTACTGCAGCTCTGTTGGTAGTGGCCCTGGCTCTCACAGTCGGGCTGGGCGTGAGCACCGTATATCGCGCGGCAATCTGGCCAATCCAGAGGACCGATTTCACCGTCTACCAACTGGCCGGCCAAGCTGTCGTTGACGGCACCGACATTTATCAAGTGCGCAATGTGCGGGGGTGGGCCTATGTCTACCCGCCGCCATTTGCGATTCTGATGGCGCCATTTGCACAGTTGTCGGTGTTTTGGGGGGCGTTGGTCTGGTACGTGATCTCCGTAGCGCTGATCGTCTGGGCGCTGGTAATGTGCGTAAGGGCAGTGCGGGCGGTCTTTAGTGTCGATTGTCATCTGTTGATTTTGTCGACAATACCCATCGCGATGTTGTTGGTGTGGTTCATGTCCGGGCTCACCCGCGGACAGGCCTCGGTGTTGTTGATGTGGCTGGTGCTCGCAGCGTTCTGTTGGCATTGGGAAGGTCATGACCTGCGGGGCGGCGCTTGCCTGGCCGGCGCAGTCCTGTTGAAAGCTTTTCCGCTGGTCTTGCTTGGGTATTTCGTGTGGCGGAGGAAATGGAAGCTCCTGCTGGCCGCAGTGGTGACCATCATTATCGGCGGTTTAATTCTCCCTGGTGCCATGATCGGTTTCAAGAGGAACCTCGCGTCCTGGGAGCACTGGGAACGGATCGTTGCCCGACCGGCGCTCGCGAATGAAAGTCAGCGGACGCAGAGCGGATTGAATGATCAACTGCTCGACCCTCAGAAACCGCGCAACCAGTCACTGCCCGCCGTGCTGAGCCGCTTGACGAACAATTCGGTTGCCCGGGTGGCGACTGTGTTCCTCGGATTGGGGATGATTGGGGCGATGTGGACGGTGGGACGGAAAGCGGGGGAGGGGTCCGAGCTCCTCATTGCTTCCGCCGTGATCACTTGGATGCTGCTGGTGCCACCGGTATCGGAGACGCACTATTTCATCTTGCTGCTCTTGCCCTTGATGGCGCTGCTAGCGGTGGCGATGAACGAGCCTGATGATACAACGCGGCGAATTATCCGTTGGACGCTGATTGTGTTTTGTACGCTCGTTCTCGCCTCAGCCAGCATCCGCCGGCTTGAGGTCGTGGGCGCGCCTTGCTGGGGAACCTTGATGGTGTGGATGGCCCTGCTGCTCGTGGTGATCCGGCGCGAAAACAATTCGGAGATTGGTGCGCGGGACAGGACTTGAACCTGCACGGCTTTCGCCATACGCCCCTCAAGCGTACGTGTCTGCCAATTCCACCACCCGCGCCCAAGTCATCGGATCGCCGATAAATTATATGGAAAGCCGACCGCCAGCAAGCTAAGATTTCCCGGCTATGTCAGGGCATTCCAGATGGTCGAAGGTGAAGCACTACAAGGGCACCATCGACGCCAAACGCGGCAAAATCTTCGCCAAGCTCGGCAAGGAAATGGCCGTGGCCTGCAAACACGGCGGCGGCGACCCCGGGTTCAATCCCCGCCTGCGCACCATTTTAATGAAGGCGCGCGCCATGAACATGCCCGCCGACAACATTGACCGCGCCATCAAGAAAGGCACTGGCGAACTGCCCGGTGTCACCTACGAGGAAATCACCTACGAAGGCTACGGGCCCGGTGGTGTCGCGCTCCTGATGGAATTGCTCTCCGACAACAAGAACCGCACCGCCGCCGAAATTCGCCAGATCTTCACGAAACACGGTGGCAACATGGCAGTCATGGGTGCCGTGAAACATCTCTTCCATCGCAAAGGCCAGATCCTTGTCGCGAAGGAACAGATTTCCGACTTTGACCAACTGTTGCTGGTGGTGCTCGACGCGGGCGCTGAAGACATGATTACACACCCCGACAACTACTCGATTCTGACCGACCCGCACCAGATCGAGGTCGTACACAAAGCTCTGGAAGCGAAAGGCATCAAACCCGAATCCGCCGAAGTCGCATTTCTCCCGTTAACGCCATTGCCCGTCATGGACGAAAAGACCGCGCGCAGTGTTCTCGCATTGATCGACGCGCTGGAAGACAGCGACGACGTGCAGAATGTCTACTCCAACTGCGATATCCCCGACGAGATCCTGGAGAAAGTTCAAGCAGCCGCCTAGTTGTGAAAATTCTCGGCATTGATCCCAGTCTGCGCTCCACCGGCTTCGGTGTGATCGAGGCTCAGGGCAATCAGTTGACCCCGCTCTGTCACAGTCATCTCAAGAACCCGCCGAGTCTGTTGCCGTCTCGTTGTCTCGTGCGCATCGCCGATGCCATGTTGAAATTGATCACCGACCACCAACCCGAAGCGGTCGCGATCGAGGGCCTGGTCTACGTGCAGAACACGCGCATTGCCTTCACCCTCGGCCAAGTCCGTGGCGTCATCATCGCCGCCGCCGCGAAGCACGATCTGCCGATTTACGAATACGCCCCGCGCAAGGTGAAGCAATCCGTCACCGGCCTTGGCGGCGCCGGCAAGAACCAGGTCGGAAACATGGTGAAAGTCATGTTGGGCTTGAAGGAAGCGCCGCAGGCCGACGCCGGCGATGCCCTCGCCGTCGCCATCTGCCACGCCCACAGTTGCCGCGGCATCCAGGTCAAGCCGCCGAAGCAAATCTAGGTACTCAGTGTTCGGGGAGCGACACTCATGGAGTCAGAGGAACAAAACTCCGGTTCGCATGTTGAACAGGACGCTTCGGACTCGCCTTCCATGGCGGAGATGTTCGACGGCGAAATCGCCCACAAGCGAGTTTCGCTGTTGTATCAACTCGGGTTGGGCGCAGTCGCCCTGATGATGCTGCTTTTGCCGGCGTTATATTTGGGCCTGATCGCCCTCGTGGGATACGGCGTTTACTATCACATGGATCACGACCTGAGTTGGCTTCAGGGCGGAGATTATAGCTCTGGGCCCACTCTTACGAACATCGTGCTTTATTTTGCGCCCGTGGTATCCGGGGCCATCCTGATTTTCTTCATGTTCAAACCATTTTTTGCACGACGACAGCAGCACTTCTTGCCGATGGACATTTCATCCACCGAACACCCCCTGCTCTTCGCGCTGATTGAAAAGATCTGCCAGCAAATCGGGGCCCCGGTTCCGAAACGCGTGGATGTCAATTGCGACGTCAACGCCTCGGCGAGCTTTCGGCGGGGATTACTGAGCTTGTTCGGTCAGGACGTGGTGTTGACGGTCGGATTGCCGTTGGTTGTGGGGTTGGATGTGCGCGAATTCGCGGGCGTGCTGGCCCACGAGTTCGGCCACTTTGCTCAGGGAACGGCGATGCGGTTGACGTATGTGATTCGCCGGATCAATGGCTGGTTTGGCCGGGTTGTTTATGAGCGCGACCAATGGGACGCGTGGTTGTACCACGCATCGCACCAGCGGGACATCCGTGTGTCGGCGGTGTTCCTGGTGGCGCGCCTTGGCATCTGGTTGTCACGCCGCGTCCTGTGGGGATTCATGTATCTGGCCCATGGCATCAGTTGTTTCATGCTGCGGCAGATGGAATACGACGCTGACAACTATGGAATACAATTGGCGGGGACCGACGGGTTTATTTCGACCTCCAAGCGGCTGCAGGTTCTGAGCTTCGCTGCGCAAGAGGCTTATAATGAACTGGATGACGGATGGAAGCGGCGGCGTGTTCCTGATAGCCTGCCAGTGTTCATCGGCAACAAGGCCGACATTCTCCCTCAAGAGATCCGGACGAGAATTGAGGAGTCCGGCGCCAAAGCCGAGACGAAACTGTTTCATACACATCCATCCGCTGCTGACCGCATTCGACAGGCGGAACGCATGTGCGCCGCTGGCGTGTTCCGTGCCGTCGGACCGGCAACGACCTTGTTCCACCGCTTCGACGATCTCGCCCGAAACGTCACGCTGATGCACTATCAGCAAGGATTGCGATTACCGCTGAGGCCCGAGCATCTCGTTCCCGTCGAGGAGACCGTGCGCGAAAGCCGTGGACAAACGGAAGGCGAGCAGGCGATAAAACAGTTTCTCGACGGGCAATTCTCCGTGTTGCGACCCATTGTCATCGACGACCGGGACATCACACCACCGAAAGATCCGGACGAATCAATCCGGAATCTTGTGGCAGCACGGCAGCGAATGATGCAATCGCCGGCGGATGTGGAACCAGCGCTTAAAGAGTTTCTCGACGCCGACACGAAGCTCATGCAGGCCTGCCTGGCGACACAGTTGCTGACGGTTGGTTGCAAGATACAGCCAGCCGAGTTCCATCTAGGCGCGGCTACGTTGGAAGCAGCAAAACAGGCAACCAGCGAAAACGAACGTCGTCAAAACGATGCCGCGTCGCGTCTGCAGGCATTCGAGGCCGACACGACGATTCGCCTGATTTCGGCCCTGCGCCTCCTTCACTCTCCCCAGGTTGCCGATGGGATCAAAGACGTCGAACAGTTACGGATTCAAGCAACCGAGTTGACAGGGGTGCTTCCCAAGCTGGTGTCGGTTTATTCGCTTTTGCTCGCCCTGCGCCAACAGTTTCTGGGCATGCAGGTTGTCAGTGCGAACCGGTCGAAATGTTCGGAGCCGGGACGGGCGGATTTTCGCATCAATAAACTGGCGCAAGACGCGCAACAAAACATCCAGGCCATCCAGACCAAACTGGCTCACGTCCGTTATCCGTTCCAACACGCGAAGACGGAACTGTCGTTGGCCGATTATGCGATGCCCGATCGCTCCGATAACAATTCCGTGGCGCGCACGTATCAACAGGCGAGCAGCCACCTGGAGCGCCTGTTCAAGCTGTATACCCGGATTCTTGGACAGCTGGTTTTGATCGCCGTGACAGTGGAAGATCGATTTAATTTCTCGGAATCGGAACAGCCCCAATCTGGCTCGTAGGATGTAGTCCCTCTAAAAACTTCGTGTCATTCGAGTCGGATTCGTGCTAATTCGTGCCGTGTGATTGCGTATCTCCATGGCCAACTCGCGGAAGCGACGCCAACCCACATCATCATTGATTGCCACGGTGTCGGCTACGCCGTGTTCATCCCGCTTTCGAGTTACGACAAACTGCCGATGAAGGGCAACGAAGTAAAACTGCTCACGTATCATCACGTCGTGTCCCAGGACGGCACACAGCAGTTGTTTGGGTTCGTCACACCCGAGGAACGCGAGATGTTCCTGTTGCTCATCAGCATCAGCGGCATCGGCCCGAAACTCGCCATCAACATCCTTAGTAGCACGTCGATCTCGGCCCTTCGCAATGCCATCGCTTCAGGTGACACCGCGACACTTTCGACATTGCGCGGCATCGGCAAAAAAACCGCCGAACGCCTCATCGTCGAGTTGAAGGACAAAGTCGGCGGAGCCGGAACCTTCGCGACGAAAGGCCGCGCCGCCACCCCCGAGGAACAGAAGCTCATCGACGCCGTCCTCGCCCTCGTCTCCCTCGGCTACAAACAGGTCGACGCCCATAGAATCGTGCTCGCCGTTGCCGATAAGTCTGGTCCCAAGGCCACCGTCGAGGAATTGGTCCGCGCCGCGCTGAAGAGCGCGTGATCTTTTTAGCCTGCCAGAATCCGACCATCACCCGCATAACTGATTCTAATTGCCATACTTAACTGGGGGGTTCGTTTCGCAGAAACAGTTTTTCCGAGGCCCTATTTCTTCTGAAAATCACCGCATCAACCCCGTGGGGGCGCTCGCTAGCTGAGCTTTCGATTGTCAAAGAACCGCACCCAATCCTATCTCGTAAGAGACGCCAAGTCGAGCAGAATTATCGTTTTACGATGCTCTGTGGCAATAATAGTCCGCAAGCTTTTGGAGGTTTCACGGGGGGGCAGCCGGACCTACGCGGCGTCAAGTCCATCCCACGCCCGAATGCCTTCAGTCACTAGAACGCCGGCCCGACATCCTGTTGCGGCTGCGGCGCTGCTTGCTTTATCGCGCACCTGCGTGATACCGAGTGCGGCTTCAATATTATACTCCGCCCACGGCAGGTGGTACCGAGCCCCGTCCGGGGCAGAAATCAATCGGGAAAAACCAACAGACTCCATAGCGTTGTGGAGCTCATTGTAGTTCTCAGCTGTTGCGTTGTGCAGCTCGACCCTTGTCGTGAATTTTGCCATCGCGATTATCTCCTTCTGTTTTGATCGCTGTTTTTGTTGTTGGTTTGAACTTCCTGACATCGAAAAGTGGATCTCCAACCTCGTTCGGCGGGTGATGGTTGCAAGTCTTCTTCTTGAATAACTCCATCCGAATATTGGGTGTGACCGTGCTCCGGTTTCCGTCGTAATCCAGATAAACAAACTCCGCTGGTTTTTCGAACCAAGGCGTGAGCAATTGCACAACAAGTCCAACGGCTGTTGAGGCGAGTACACCATTTGGCCACACCACTTGCGGACGGCTCCCAGCATCGCCGTAACGATTCGCTTCCTCCGACAGCCGGTCGTCTGTTACCAACTCGACACACCTCAAGCAAGGCTTGCCAGGTAAGGAAAGTATAATTTGTCCGCTAATCAAAAACTGTTTGGCTCCGAGGTTATGGACATCCATCCCGATGTCGATGTAAGGAGTAAGGTGGCGACGTGCAAACCGTTCGAGTTGCTCGCGTTCAACGAAGGAGTCGAGGCATCCAATAAGAATGTCGCATTGTTTCAGCGCTCCCGTTGCGAGGTGCCAGGAATCCGGCACCGGAAAAACTCGCGGCGATTCGATTAATCCACGAATTTGGCGTTCCGCGATAACGACTTTTTTCGTTTCGGTTTCAACGTCGGCAAGCGTTCCGCCGATGAGGCGGTTGGTATTGGTATCGGTGATGTGATCCGGGTCGACCAAAACGAACCCACCGACTCCCAGATGAGCTAATTGCTGAACGACGTGTGAACCCCCTCCACCAAGGCCGACGATACCGATGGTTGATGCTGTGAGAATGCTCTCGCTATCGACACCCAGAAAACTTTGCCGATCGAAGCGCGTCATGAGTATCTCCATATTTTGATGGGCGCGCCGACCTCCACGCAACGGTCGATTACCGTTAACGACTTGTCACCTGCCAACCAAATGTGGCCGTAGGCCGATGTGTCACTTAAAACCAGAGCGCCGTGAGGACATTGCGGCGCAATCTGGAAAAAATTCGGAACAAATTTCGCCTGCTCACGAAGATCAATGCCACTGAAACGGGGAGTGCGACAGGGGCCGTGAGAATGCACATGAAACATCGAAACACGCTCTGACATTGCGCACTGAAGCGCCTTGCGGATGGCTTCGGGGCCAATCATGGCGCCAACGGATTTATCGCGGAGGTAATCCCCGTCGTTCACGGGACGATAATCACGGGCAAGTACCCACAGATTTCCATCCGCCGCCGACACCCCGGCCGTGATGAAACCAACGCGCTCGAAGGCGAAAGGGTGCCGCCTTTCCAGATCCTCGCGGATCGTCTTGAGCAGGTGGTAAGTAATTTTAAACTGAATGCTCATGACAGTGCCCTCAGGTGTGCACACAGCATACTGGTCCAGGGCTGATTCGGAACAACGTTGTTCCAGGAGGGAGCCCACCACGTTCGGCCGAGGACAGTGTGTGGTGTCCAATTTCTACTCTGCCCGGCCCCCTCAAGACTCCGCTCAAAAAAAAGCCGGGTCGTGTACCCGCTATGGCCGGCCGGATACAGCAATAGAGTCATCTGCACAGTACCCTCCCCAACGCGAAACTTGAAATCCGGGAGCACCACCACGGCAACACTGTTCTCCGTGTGGAGGGATGCAGTCGAATGCATCGACCGCATCCCGGCAAATTCCACATCCGCGTCCACTACGACGAACCTCCCCCGGGAACCTGGCTGTAAAAGTGCATACCACGTTTCAAGCGGATCTTTTCTCCGGGTTTCAAAGTGACAAGCTCCCCGTCGCGTTTTTTCAGGTTCAGAAGATAACCCTGCTCAATGGGGAACTTTGCCATCAACTCTTCCGTCGTGTAGACGCCACGCGGAAGTTCGTAGGGAACATCCTTGAAGAACACCTCCACTAGGTGCTTCCGCTCTGGAGCGCCGCTGTGAAAGTGCTCATCCTCCTTGAGGTGCACCACCCCTTCATTCCTCTGAATTTCCTCGTCCTCGTGATCGCCATCCACCTCCCGGTAGAGTTCGCGGCCATGTTGTACATTGCCGAGCTTGTACAGAGCCTCCGCTGTCGTCGGATTCGGTGATTCATGGGGTCTTTGGTCGATATGAATTCTCACTTCGTGCTTACGATTTACTTCCGTTTGTTCTGCAGACATGTAAATGCCCACCTTTCGCTATTTCTAGTTCGCAGCCCATTTTTGCGTAGGGCAGCAGTCAACGCATGAGTTCGTCAATAGCTACAAAATACATATATTTTATATATTGTCAATGTGTTTTTTATGTATTTTTTGGTATTAATTGTGTTGACAATTACTATATAAACTATATATTTCTCCATAAGAAAGGAGTGCGAGATTGCAATGGAAACTCAAGGCAAGAGAACAATGACTCTGAACCTGACAGGGGCTGAAATGGAAGCGTTGGAGCGCTTGTCAGGCTTGAAGGATTTAACAAAAACAGCCGTGTTGCGCCAAGCGCTACGATTGTATCAGATGATTGACCAACGGGCGCGACTCGGCGAGAAGATTTATTTTGAAAACGAAGCCAAAGAAAAGGCTGAGCTGATGCTCATTTGACCGTGGAAGCATCCCCAGTTCATCTCATAAGAGTTGCCGATATGGAACTCGTGCCTGCCGACCTTTTGGACGAGATCGGTGAACAGCATGTCGCACTATGGGAAGAAACTTGGATGCCGCAGATGCTGGAGGCCGCCGCGCGTTTGGGTGCAGCTAAAGCCCCCAAGTCATCTTGGCCGCAGGATTTACTTTGGAACTGGCGCCTGAAGACCGACTGGGCAAAGCCGCTTTTGGGAATGCGTTCGTTTTGCATCGTATGTGAAAAAAGTTTAGAAGGCATGATGATGGTTAACCTGACCAAGACATGTCATCTGGAAGAACAGCGGCACAAGGAATTGGCTTACATAGAGTTTATCTCTACGGCTCCCTGGAATCGAGCCAAACTTTTTGGGGTGGCCCGGTATTACGGTGTAGGCAAGATCCTTGTTAGAGCAGCGATCGAATTGAGCCTCCGGGAGGAGTTCGAGGGAAGGATTGGTTTGCATTCACTTCCACAGGCAGACGATTTTTATCGCCGCAAATGCAAAATGAGTGTGTTAGGGGTTGACGCTAAAAAGGAAAACTTAACCTACTTTGAAATGACTCCTGAACAGGCCAAATTGTTTTTGGAGGAAGATTAAATGAAGATCAAAATCTCAAAAGATTGGTGCCGAAAGCACGGCATATTAGAGGGAGACTCTGAGATCGGGGCGGGGTTCCCGCCATTTTTGCCACGCCAGGAAAAGCCGCAGTCCGATATGATCGACATGACAAGCGAGGTGCGCATTGCCTTCGGAAAGTTTCTTCAACTCTTAAGGAGAAACTGCTCTCTGTCTGTGGAAGAATTGGCAAAGCAAGCCGACATAGATGCGAGCGAACTGCTGAACATAGAGGCAAATGTCAACTACAGTCCAGAGCCCAGAACCGTTTACCAACTTGCGATATATTTTAGGCTTCCGCAGAAGCGATTAATGCAACTAGCGGGCCTGACACAAAACAGAGACCCTCAACTCACCAAAGACGCGGTGCGGTTTGCAGCCCGCTCAGAGCCAACAACCAAATTGAATGCATCTGAAAGAGATGCGTTGGAGGCTTTCATAGCCCGCCTGAGTCAGATGGAGTGAGAAGGGGACGTGTGAAAAATACATTCGTGGGAGAGCGGGCTAAGGCTGATATTGATAAACGAGTTGAACGTCTCCTGCGGGGCTTAGGAAATCCAAAACCACCTATTAATTTGGTTGAAGTGCGAGAGTTATTGCACCTCGACAAAAGCTACTATTCTGGCGAAGACGACGGACTACTGGCAGAGACAGTAAATCGACTTAAGCTTGGGGGAAAACAGTTGCTTTTGCGTCCTTCATTACTCAAGGATGCGATTAAGAAATTTGATCTTCGTGCTTTGTACCTTCCTGATCGCAAGCGAATTTTGCTAGACCAAAATGTGCCCGTGAAGAAACATCGCTGGCTAGAGGCACACGAGATAATTCACGACGTTGTTCCATGGCACTCCCCAGTCATGTTGGGAGATAATGATCATACCCCCACGCCTAACTGCACCGCCAAGATCGAAGTTGAAGCGAATTACGGCGCTGGGCAACTGTTGTTCCCGCGTGGACGTTTTGTTGCAGACGCCCGGGCGTTTTCCCCGGGTTTCGAAGCAGTTCGGAAGCTTTACCCCGTGTACGGCAATACCATGACAAGTACGTTTTGGAGATATGTAGAACTCGTCTATCCCGATGTGCCAATGCTCGGCCTCATTACCGCGCATCCGCATGTTTTGCGCAGACCCACGGATTTCGATCTGACCAAACCATGTCGTTATTTTATCCAATCACCGCTCTTCGCGTCACAGTTCAGCGCTGTTGCTGAGACTGAGGTGTTCGAAGAAGTTTCGAGCTACTGTGGAGCACAGTCCGGTGGTCCTCTTGGCGAGGGGGAGATTGTTTTGACCGACGATAACCACGATCAGCACGTTTTCTTTTTCGAAACTTTTTTTAACAAGCACGAAGCGCTAACGCTTGGAAGATATCTCAGAAAACTCTCAATTGTAGTGGCAGTATAAGCGAAGACTTATCAAGTCGGTCGCCTCAGCGTAATTACTCCTTAATCCCAAATTCCCACAGCATGAAGGCGTACTCGAAACCGACATCACGCAATGCGTCGTAACGGCCACTCTTGCCGCCGTGGCCGGACGGTTCCATATTTATCTGGAAAACCAGCGGGTTGGAATCGGTCTTGTTGGCGCGGAGTTTGGCGACATATTTCGACGGTTCCCAATACATCACCTGGCTGTCGTTGAGCGACGACTCCACGAGGATCGTGGGATACGCCTGTCTCCGGATATTGTCGTAGGGACTGTACGTCCTGATGTAGTCGTACTCCTTCTTGATCTTCGGATTGCCCCATTCCTCGAATTCGCCGACCGTCAGCGGCAACGATTCGTCGAGCATCGTGTTGATGACATCGACGAACGGCACGTCCGCCAGCGCCGCCTTGAACAACTGCGGCTGCATGTTCAGCACGGCGCCGATGAGCAGCCCGCCCGCGCTGGCGCCTTCGATGACCGTGTGTTGTGCGTCAGTGTAATGGTGCGCGTCGAGAAACCTGGCGCACGCGATGAAATCGGTGAAGGTGTCGCGCTTAGTCAGCATGCGGCCCGCATCGTGCCAGCGCTTGCCGAATTCTCCGCCGCCGCGCACGTGCGCGATCGCCACGGTCACACCGCGGTCGAGCAGGCTCAGGCGGTTCGATGAGAACCAGACGTCCGTCGGATCACCATACGAACCGTAACCATAGAGCAGCAGCGGATTGCCATCCTTGCGTTTGAGATCTTTGCGGTAAACGAGCGAGATCGGGACAAGTGTGCCGTCTGCGGCGGTCGCAAACACCCGCTCGGTCTGGTAGTGTGCGGGATCGTAACCGCCTTTGACGGGTTGTTGTTTCAGCAACTTCCGTTCGTGCGTAACCATGTCGTAATCGTAAACGGAGCGTGGTGTCGTCAGTGACTCGTAGGTGAAGCGCAGCGTGGTCGTGTTGAACTCAGCATTCTCTTCCGCGGCCACTGCGTAAGACGCTTCCGGAAATTCGATGCGGTGAGGCGTCATTGTGGAGATATCGTAGACTTCGATTTGCGGCAGTCCGTTCTCGCGTTCAGCCAGCACGAGGTGATTGGTAAATACATCAAGATCCTCAATCGACACGTCATCGCGCTGCGGCACGATCTCCTTCCAGTTCTCACGGCGCGGGTCGGCGATCGGCGCGGTCACAATCCGAAAATTACGGCCTTTGTCGTTCGTGCGGATGTAGAAGAGATCACCACCATCATCGACGTTATACTCGTGGTCCTTTTGGCGCGGCGCGATGATCTTTGGCGGCTCATCGGGATGATCGCTGCGCAGATAGCGCACCTCGTCCGTGGTTTTGCTGCCGATGGCAATATACACGAACCGCTTGCTGCGCGAGCGGCTGATGCTCACATCGAAAAGGGCGTCCTTCTCTTCGTAAATCAGAGTGTCGTTCGTGTCGCCAAGATTATGCCGCCAGACACGGTACGGCCGTTTGGCGTCGTCCTCCGTCACATAAAACAACGTCTCGTTGTTCGACGCCCAAGCGGCGCTCGAGACCAGTGGGATCTTCTCGCTGCGCATCTCGCCGGTGCGCAGGTCCTTCACATGAAGCGCGTACTCCCGAAAACCCGTTTCATCCGTGCTGAACGCCAGCAGATTACCGTCGTCGCTCACTTCATAAACGCCGATCTCCAGGAACCCCTTGCCCTTGGCCATCTCGTTCAGGTCGAGTGTGACTTCCTCAGGCGCGTCGACGCTCCCTTTCTTGCGGCAATGGGTAGGGTACTGCTTTCCCTCCTCCGTGCGGTGGTAGTAAAACCAATCGCCTTCGCGATACGGCACGCTCTGGTCGGTCTCCTGCACGCGCCCCAACATTTCCTGGTAGAGCGTCTCCTGCAACGGCTTGGTCGGTTTCATGAACCATTCGGCGTAAACATCCTCCGCTCGCAGGTAGGCGAGGACCTCGGGATTGTCCTTCTGGCGAAGCCAGTAATAGTTGTCCACCAATCGCTCCCCGTGGATCGTCGTGATGTGCGGAACTTTCTTGGCGATTGGCGGCTGGTTTTCCGCCGAGGTGCGCCGTGGCGATGTCGACTGACAGCCGGCGAGTACCGACAGCGAAACCCAGGCGAGCAGGAAGGCCCTCTTCATATGATTAGTCTTGCCTCGATAGTCATGGTTTTAGCATCTTGCACACATGTCGGAACGCTTCGTCACCGAGACCATTCACGACAAGACGCTGGACGTATCGTTGCGTCCCAGTCTCTTCGCCGATTTTCAAGGACAGGGCAAGGTGAAAGAGCGCCTGGATCTGGCCGTGCAGGCCGCCCGCCAGCGCAAGGAATCACTCGACCACATCCTGTTGAGCGGTCCCCCCGGCCTTGGCAAAACCACGCTCGCCCACATCCTCGCGAAGGTCATGGGCGTGAACATCGTCGTCACCAGCGGCCCCGCGCTCGAAAAGGCCGCGAACCTCGCCGGCCTGTTGACGAAGCTCGACAAAGGCGATGTGTTGTTCATCGATGAAATCCATCGCCTGCAAAAGGTCGTCGAGGAATACCTCTATCCCGCGATGGAAGATTTCCGATTGGATATTGTCATCGATCAGGGGCCGAACGCGCACAGCGTTCGCTTGAACCTGCCGCGCTTCACGCTGATTGGCGCGACGACGCGGAGCGGGCTGCTGACCGCGCCATTGCGCTCGCGATTTCCCATCACGGAACGGCTCAACTACTACAGCGCCGACGAATTGACCTCCATTATTGACCGTTCTTCACGCATCCTGAATGTGGACATCGACAACGGCGGCGCGACCGAGATCGCCGGCCGCTCGCGCGGCACACCGCGCATCGCCAATAATCTATTGAAGCGCGTCCGTGACTACGCGCAGGTCAAGGCGAAGTCCAACAAGATCACCGAGGACATCGCCGACAAAGCGTTGGCGATGCTGGAAATCGACGAACACGGCCTCGATGAGATGGACAAACGCATCCTCGAGACCCTTGTCCACAAATTTGGCGGCAAACCCGTCGGCATTAGCTCCCTGGCTGTCGCCGTCGGTGAAGAGCCCGACACACTCGAGGAAGTGTACGAACCATTCCTGATCCAGGAAGGCTTCCTCAAGCGCACCGCCCAGGGCCGCGTCCCGACAGAGTTGACCTACAAGAAATTGGGTATCAAACCCGATGCAAAACAAAACGAGTTCTTCTAAATGCCGAAGCGGACCGACATCCACAAGATTTTGATCATTGGCAGCGGGCCGATTGTGATTGGCCAGGCTTGTGAGTTTGACTATTCAGGAACGCAGGCCTGCAAAGCCTTGCGCGAAGAGGGTTACAAGGTCGTGCTGGTGAATTCGAACCCGGCCACGATCATGACCGACCCGGAATTCGCCGATGCGACGTACATCGAACCAATCACACCCGAGGCGGTGGAGAAGATCATCGAACGTGAGAAGCCCGACGCGTTGTTGCCGACGCTCGGCGGCCAAACCGGTCTCAACACGGCCATGGCGCTTTGGCGCAACGGCGTTCTCCAGAAGCATGGCGTGGAGATGATCGGGGCGAAGGCGGAGGCCATCGAGAAGGGTGAGGACCGCCTGAAGTTCAAACAGGCGATGCAGAAGATCGGGCTCGACCTGCCCATCAGCGGCGTGGCCCACACGGTCGACGAGGCGCGCGAGGTGGCACGGACGATCGGCCGTTTCCCCGTCATCATTCGCCCGGCGTACACGCTCGGCGGCACGGGAGGCGGCATCGCCTATAACCGCGAAGAGTTCGATGCGATGGCGCAGGGTGGCATTGAGGCTTCGCCGGTTTCCGAAATCCTCGTCGAGGAATCGCTCATCGGCTGGAAGGAGTACGAGACCGAGGTGATGCGCGACAAAGCCGACAACTGCGTCATCGTCTGCTCCATTGAAAACCTTGATCCCATGGGCGTGCATACCGGCGACTCAATCACGGTTGCGCCAATCCAGACGCTGACCGACAAGGAATGGCAGCTCATGCGCGATGCCAGCTTCGCCTGCATCCGCGAGATCGGCGTCGAGACCGGCGGCTCGAACATCCAATTCGCCGTGAATCCCGAAAACGGTCGTCTCTGCGTCATCGAGATGAATCCACGAGTCAGCCGCTCCAGCGCGCTCTCCTCGAAAGCCACGGGTTTTCCCATCGCGAAAATCGCTGCCAAGCTTGCGGTCGGCTATACGCTCGACGAAATCCCCAACGACATCACAAAGTCCACACCCGCCAGCTTCGAGCCGACCATCGATTATGTCGTCGTGAAAATTCCGCGCTTTGCTTTTGAGAAATTTCCGCAAGCCGACTCGACACTCACCACCCAGATGAAATCCGTTGGCGAAGCGATGGCCATCGGGCGGACGTTCAAGGAGTCACTGCAGAAAGCGCTGCGCTCACTCGAAATCGGCGCGCACGGCCTAGGCGGTGGACCCTGGGGCGGCCGGGAAACTCCGCCCCGCGACGAAATCGAACGCAAACTCATCACTCCCTGCGCCGAACGCATTTTTTATATCCGCCACGCCTTCCGCGCCGGCTTCAAGGTCGATGCCGTGTACCTGCTCACCAAAATCGACCGCTGGTTCCTCCACAACATCAAAGAAATCGTCGACATGGAAGAAGAATTGGCGAAAGCGGGAAGCCTGGTCGCGCTGGCGCAGACCAACTAGGGCCACTGCGGTGATTCAAAAGCGCCCAGATCCGGCGCGGGACCTGAAAACGGCAGCCCGATATTGATGCCTTTGTTCACCAGCCGCCCTCCGGGCACCGGGCGCATGAACGGAATCTCCGGCAAGCTCCCGTCATCACGCCGCGGCGCGGTGGCAAAGGAATCGTCGATGTTCAATACGTCATTGCTATTGGCAGCTGGTGAAGAGACGACCTGCCAACTGTTGCTGAGAAGAATAGAGCCGCTGGCAAAGGTGTCCACGCTGACACCCGTGAGGATCGAGAGATTGTTACGCACGACGTGGACACCCGCCGTCACCGTCCCGTGGTTCAGGTTGAAATTGTTCGTGGCATTCCCCCAGGCCGTGTTCTGGTCCACAGTGAGGCCGGCCATGTTGTCATTCTGATCGAAGCCGCGCACCGTATTCTTGAACGACAGCGAATTGAGAATGTGATGGGCAGCGGGAATATTCCCGCCGCCTAATTTGAAGCCGTTCCCGTTACCGGTAAAGTTCGTGATATTCAGGACATTCAGTCCGTTTCGGAACGCCCAGCAATTCGTGATGATCACCGGAAACGGCGCGGCAAACAAATCGTAACCATCATCGCAATTCTCCCACGCGCGGCAGCCGCTGATAATGTTGTCCGGCCCAAGCCCCGCCAGCTTGGCGTCGATGCCGTCCGCGTTTTGACCCAACGTGGGGCCGTCGCAATTGTGATACGCATCACAATTCAGGACGAAATTCGAACTGGCGGGATGGCTGAGCTGCAATCCCGTATCGCTGTTATTATGAAAGACACACAAAGTAATAACGTTCGAACTCCCCGACACGTTCATCCCATTGTCACCGGCGTTCTCGATTTCCAGCCCGTAAACCTGCCACCAACTCGCCGACATATTGATACCGCGATTGCTCGACGAAAAAATCTGCGGCGAAAAATCCAAAATCGGGTGTTCTCCGGGATACGCCTGCAAGCGAATTGGATTTGCCGCGCTGCCGTTGCGGCTGATCGAAATCGTGGCGTTCGTCGTGTACGTCCCGCCGCGCACGTAAATCAGATTTCCGGGATTTGCCACGCTGACCGCTTTGGCCACGGAACGGAACGGCGTGTTGATACTCGTCCCCGCCGCGCTGTCGCTCCCGTTCGTCGCAATATAGTACGTTGCCGTCTCGGGCCCCACCTGCAGTAAGGTCACCACGCCGCGTACAATAAAAAGATTCGTGCCGGGCAGGAATGTGGTTAGTCGTTCGCGTGCCGAACCCGGCGGATCACCCGCCAAACTGTTCGTCGTTGTCCGAAACCACCACGGACGAATCCAGTACGTTACATCCACGCTCGCATCGATATCAATCTGCGCACCGAGTTGGTGCCCCGCTTGCTCGAAGAGATCGACTTCAAAGAAACCGTTGCTACTGCTCGGCGTCGCTACGATCGCGCTGCCCAACCCCGTCTCATTCAGCGGATTCGTGCCGAAAGCAAACTCCGCGAGATTGGCCACGCCATCGCTATCGGGATCGTTCGTCGGTCCGCTCTGGGTCGGGACCGTATTCAGGTTCATCGCCGCCCAGTCGTTGTAAAACTGGGCACCGTTCGACGACAGCGGCAGTGCCAATGAGCACAATGCGAAAGCGACTGGTTTTGTGGGGAAATACACAGCGTTGCCTTTATTATCTCTGCACAAGGCCGACTGCGCAAGGTGCAAGCCGAAAGACGACGCGGAATCAAAGAGCATAACCCCGCATTTCTCTCAAAGACGCGAAACCCGGCTACCACAACGTCAGCATTTCACAAAGAATCTTCAAAAAATCGCACGGCTTCATTGACGTTGTGAATTCCTGGCGTAACTTCCCTGCAACAGGGGCGGAGCAACGGATTATGGACCACTTTACGCAAGCCCGGTGAGGGTTAAGGATCAAGCGGAGCGCGCCACCGCGTACAAAGGTTTCGTGACCGACGCGCTCCGCCATCCGAACATCGTCGGCTGCCACTGGTTCTCCTGCCGCGCCGAACCGACCACGGGCCGCACGCTCGACGGCGAGAACTACCAAAACGGCTTCGTCGACGTGGCCGACACGCCCTACACCGAAACCATCCAGGCCGCCCGCGAAATCAGCTACCACCTCTACGAAATCCGCTCCGGGACGGAGACGGCCCGCCCGCAACTGACCGCCCAGCGGTGATAGGATCGTGCGAAGCCCTACCGCATTCATCTATTTGAGACCCGACCATTTTTGTGTTCGGCAAAAGCGTTTTTACTTGTTCAGTCGACCAAAAATCGCTACGTAGTTAGTGGCTTTTCACATCCTGTGAGGTGATGTTGACTGATTCCGTTGCGATGAATTGGGATAAACTTTTGTGCAGGGACAGAGCTCGTGATTTGTTAGGAGGATCGCGTTCAGGTGTATTGCCCGAGGAACATCGCAGTCAGTTCGAGCGCGACTACGGTAGATCAGTATTTTGTACCTCCGTTCGTCGATTGCAGGACAAGGCTCAGGTGTTTCCCCTTGAACCACTCGATGCGGTTCGGACACGGCTGACCCACTCGTTGGAAGTATCAACAGTTGCGCGTGACTTGGCTGCTGCAGCGGGTGAATGGATGTCAAAAAATCGTGCGTTCCCCCTTGATCCGAGCCGTATAAGGGATGTGGAATCGATTGCGGCTACGTGTGCTCTTATTCATGATATTGGAAATCCTCCATTTGGGCATTCGGGCGAGGACGCAATTCGGTCTTGGTTCGAGACTAAAGCAGAGGAAAACCATCTGTTTTTTGATCAGGATTTTCTGGAGGTTATCGATTACCGAAGGAGTCAAAGGGCGCAAGACTTTTTACTTTTTGAAGGGAATGCTCAGACTTTCCGCATTGTCACGAAGCTGCAGTTGCTAAACGATCTTCACGGACTCAACCTGACAGCGGGCACCTTATCGGCGCTATGCAAGTACACCGCGAGGTCTAATGAAGTCGCAGGAAAAGGCGGGGACCACGAAAAGAGAAAGCCCGGATTCTTTGCATCCGAGAACGATCTGATCAATATTGTGCGGAATAAAACTGGTACCAAGGAACAACGCAACCCGATTACGTTCCTCGTGGAAGCGGCGGATGACATTGTGTATTCAGTCGTCGATATCGAGGACGGGATCAGAAAAGGTGTAGTCACTTGGGATACAATTTCGAGTTGGATGGCAGAACATAAGAAAGCTACGGGTTCCCTGCGGCAGATGCTGAGATCCTCAGCGGCAAGAATACGGGGACACACAAGGGGAGCTTTAGACCTCGAAGACAAAGAGGGAGACCAGGCGATTGCTCAGGTGTTCCGGACAAAAGTTATATTCGCAATGGTTCAGGCGGTGATAAGAGAATACAAGCAGAACTACGCACAGATAATGTGCGGTGATTATCACAAAGAGCTGATAACGGGATGCGAGGAGGGTTGCGTAATAAAGGTTTGCAAAGACGCTTGCTTTGAATTCGTCTACCATTCGCCGGAAACGCTTCAGCTTGAATTGATGGGCAGAACCGTGATCCGCCAGCTGATGGACTTATTTTGGGAGGGGGCAGCTGGTTATCGCGAAGGAATCAGCAAAAGTACATTTGAGGGTAAAATATATCACCTAATGTCGAAGAATTATCGCAGGGTTTTTGAGCATGCGCTCGGCCATGGCGATTTGCCGGAGAAATACTGTAGGCTTCAACTCGTAACGGACTATATTTGTGGTATGACAGATACTTTCGCCTGCGCAACGCATAAGAAAATGTTCAATGGGTAATTCAAAAAATAGTGTCTTAGAACGGCGTCTCCAGCGGAAGATCATCGGTTTTCTGGATGCCGATTCGCGCTGGTCTAGGGGGCTGGCGCAACTTTCTAAGGATATCAGATCTCGCGGGTACCGCGCCTTCTTGTTCGGCGGCTGCCTTAGAGATTTGATGTTATCCAGATCGGGAAACATGTTGCCGCGAGACATTGATCTGGTGGTGGATGTCCCTTCGGTCCAGGAGTTGGAGGAAATTTTTGGTGCGGCTCCGAAGCGAATAACGCGGTTTGGTGGAGTTGCGTTTGATTTGGACTGCTTGTCGATAGACGTTTGGCCTCTTGGCGAAACTTGGGCATTCAAAAACGGATTTGTTGGGCCAACGAGCTTCAAAAAACTACCGAGCACAACGTTTCTCAATATAGAAGCAATCGTCGCTGAATTAACGTTCAAGGACGGGCAGCGACCACAAGTTTATGAAGACGGCTTCTTCTCGGCCATTTCAGAGAGGAAGCTTGAAATAAGATTGGAGCAAAATCCATTTCCGGATGCATGCATTGCACGGGCGCTTAGCTTGGGAGCGAGATTGGGGTATTCTCTTGGCCAAAACTTGACTCGCTATATTGTCGATAGGATTCCCCATACAACCCCCGAGGAAATTGAAGAACGCCAAATTGTGCACTATGGTCACTTTTTCCAGAGCGCAGAAGTCATTGATAAGTGGTTTAGGGACTTAACGGAGATGGAGTTATTCTACAGAGGCAGTATCACGCGTGTGCCCACAATGGAGGAAAACCAGTGCGGATTTAGTTGCCAGCTAGTACATAGAGATGCGCTTGAAAACGCGGTAACCCCAACGGGAATGTGGTCTGCCGTAAATCGAATGGAATCAAAGGGCGAAGAACTGAGGGGCGTAGTTGTGCCTAGCTGGGAACCGGTAGATATGTGGACTTGGCCATTCGCCCACTTTGGTGCGGAGACGCCGAAGTCGCCGAGACGAACCTTTTATAAATTGATCTTCCAGGGCTTTGAGAATTTGTTGTCCCAACGATGTTGTCAGCAAGACCAGGATAGGCTTTAAGCGACAGTCCCTAAGTGCAACTGAGACATCGCTGATTGAATCGGTCGAATTCGCCCCTCATATCGGGTGCCAAGTGCGAGTCGAGATATAACCAGCCCGTCTCAAATCTTCAACCGTCACTTGTCAAAACCGTGAGGCTTCGCTAAGGTCGCGTCCGATGGCGAGCAATCACAAGCAGTCACTTCTTCAAAAAGCCAAGTCCATGGGCTTTTCCGACCGGCAGATTGCAACGCTGGTGGGGAGCACGGAGGATGAAGTGCGGGCGTTGCGCAAGAAGATCGGGTTGGTGCCGTCGTACCGGCTGGTGGACACGTGCGCGGCGGAGTTTGAGGCTTACACGCCGTATTACTATTCCACCTACGACACGGGCGACGATGAGGTGCGGAAGACGGACACGCGCAAGGTGATGATCCTCGGCGGCGGACCGAACCGTATTGGGCAGGGGATTGAGTTTGATTACTGCTGCGTGCATGCGGCATTTGCGCTCAAGGAACTCGGGCTCGAGACGATCATGGTGAACTCGAACCCCGAGACGGTCTCCACCGACTACGATACCAGCGACAAGTTGTTCTTCGAGCCGTTGACGCTGGAAGACGTGCTGCATATTTACGAGCGCGAGCAATGCTGGGGCGCGATCGCGCAATTCGGCGGGCAAACGCCGCTCAACCTCGCGCTGGGCCTGCAGAAAAACGGCGTCAACATCATCGGCACCTCGCCGCAGAGCATTGAGATGGCCGAGGACCGCAAGATGTTTTCCGCGATGCTGGACAAACTTGGCATCCCGCAACCGCCCAATGGCCTGGCCACGAATGAAGAAGAAGCGCTCGCGGCCGTGCACAAAGTGGGCTATCCCGTGCTGGTGCGTCCGTCGTTCGTGCTCGGCGGGCGCGCGATGCAGATCGCGTACAGCGATGACGAAATCCGTCACTACATGCGCTTCGCGGTCGAAGCGTCACCTGAACGACCCGTGCTGGTGGATAAATTCCTGGAAGAAGCTTTTGAAGTGGACGTGGATTGCATTGCCGACATCGGCGTTGGGGGGAACACGGTCGTGGTCGGCGGAATGCTGGAGCACATTGAGTTTGCGGGTTGCCACAGCGGCGACGCGGCCATGGTGTTGCCGCCGCATTCGATTTGGCCAGAGAATATCGAGACCATGCGCCGTTACACCGACGCCATGGCGCGCGAATTGAAAGTCGCCGGCCTGATGAACGTGCAATTCGCGGTGAAGGGCACGAACGTGTGGGTGCTGGAAGTAAACCCGCGCGCGTCGCGGACCGTCCCGTTCGTCAGCAAGGCCATTGGCGTGCCGCTGGCGAAACTCGCGGCCAAGGTGATGACCGGTAAGAAGCTTCCCGAACTCGGGTTTACGAAGGAAATCCGGCCGAAGTATTATTGCGTGAAAGAATCGGTTTTCCCGTTTAACAAGTTTCCCGGGCAGGACATCCTGTTGGGACCCGAGATGCGATCGACGGGCGAAGTGATGGGTATCGGCGAGGATTGGGGCGTGGCTTACGCCAAATCGCAAATGGCTGCCTCGCCCGCGCTGCCGCAGAAGGGCCGCGTCTTCATCAGCGTGCGCGACTCCGACAAGAAGCTCGTCGTGCCGCTCGCGAAAGGGTTCAGCGAACTCGGCTTCGAACTGTGCGCCACCAGTGGCACGGCGAAGGTGCTGGAGGAGAACGGCATCAAGGTCCAGGTTCTCTTCAAGCTCACCGAGGGCCGCCCGAACGTGCTCGACATGATCAAGAACGGCGAAGTTCACCTCGTCATCAACACGCCCGCGGGCCAGACACCACGTGCCGACGAGGTCCAGATCCGCGCCGCCGCAATCGTCCATAAAATTTCAATCATGACCACGCTGGCGGGCGCTAACGCCGCGCTGCTGGGCATCAAGGCGTATCGGGAAAAAGGACTGAGCGTCTGCTCGCTGCAGGAATACCACGCAGCGTTGCGGAGTGTTTAGGCGGCTTCTTCGCCTTCGGGAGTGGCTTCCAATTTGGGGGCGATGCGTAGCGTCGCTTTCAATCCGCCGCCGTCTTCCACCACCAGATGCTGGGCTTGAACCTCGCCCGACAGCAGCCCGCCGGGTTTCACGGTAATGATTCCTGTGGATTCGAGTTTGGCGTGGAGGGTGCCGAAGACTTCGACATTGCGGTATCGCGCGTCCTGCTTGAATTTAAACTCCGCGCCTGGTGCGATCCGTAGATCGGGGGCGGACACGGCTTTCTCCGAGAAAATCGCGCCCGCGCCCAGTTCGATGGTCCGCAAGGCGCGGGCCCGTCCGCCTTCGATGATCCCCTCGATGATCACTTCCGCGCCGATCAAGTCGCCGCTCTTTAACACGCCCGTGGATGTGAGACGGATGGTGCCTGCCGTCTTAATTGTTTCCATCCATTCCGAGTCGATGAGGTAATCCTTGAAATCAAGCAGCACGCGGCATTTGGGGCAGTGGGTGGTTGTCGCGCGTCCATGCACCTGAAACTTGTAACCACACTCGTAGCATTCGATGTGGTGCTTGACGGGAACGGCAGTCCGCGCCACGCGCGCACCGGTCTTCTGCAGGTCAGTCGTTGCCGCATCGGTCGTGCTTGCCTCGTCGGCCGCCGGCGCGGGAGGCGGCGAGCCGGGCACAGGTTTGGTGCGCGCGACAGCCCGGATCGTCGCGTAGCTATCGAGTGTGTTGACCTTGCGGTTCTTGGGCACTGCTCACTCCCATAAGAACACGTGCCGCCGCCGGCACGACTCGTTAACGCCGCGCGAAAGAACGGACAGTGGCCGCCTCGGCGTGCTCGTCGCCGGTGGATTCCGTCGATTCGCTCGTTACCGGCGCGGCCGCGCTGAGCGGCGAGCCGGAAGGGTTGACCTCGGAACGACCGATGAAGGTCACCCCATCCTCAACACTGAGCCGTTTGGCGCGGATGTCACCCGTCACACGTGCGGAAGATTTCATTTCGATGCGGTCCTTGGCGGTGACATTGCCCTGCACAGCGCCCTCAATGGTCGCCGAAGTGACTACGATGTTGCCCTTGATCTGCGCTGACTTGCCGACGATGGCGTCTCCGGTGCAATGCAATTCACCATCCAATTTGCCATCGACGCGGATGGAACCGGAGCTTTTGATCGTGCCGGTGATTTCGACCTCGCTGGAAATGACAGACTGCGGGGGTGTGTTGTTGTCCATAACGGCTTTCCTCCTGGTTACGTGCTCAATTTTGGCGCGCACGCGCGCGCCGTCCCAAACTCGCCAACGCCAGAGTCGCAAAAACCGGAAGGCATGACAAGACGAAAGACCAGAGAGGACAAGAATTACCGGGACGCGCCGGACGTGAGTTAGCGATGGCCGAACAGTTTCTGAAAAGCGGGCACTTCACGCAGCCCGACGAAGTCGGGCTCCGCTCTCGCGAGCGCTTTCAGCTTTGGATCGAGATGCAAAGCGTTCTTCAACAACTCAATCGCTTCTTCCTCACGATGTTGGACGGCGCGATAGCAGGCCATGTTGTAGTGCGCCAGCGCATCCTGTGGATTGGCGTCAAACGCACGCTGCAACGTGTCCACGGCTGCGTCGATCGATTGCGTGCGACGACGAATGTAGGCGAGGTTGATCCAAATCGCGGAGTCGCTGGGACTTAATTCAGCCAGCTGGGCCATGAACGGCTCGGCTTCTCTTAGCCGGTTGGCCTGGCAGAGCACGGCCGATTTAATGATGATGGCTTGTGGAAGATCAGGGGAGAGTGAGATCGCTTTGTCGGCTTCCGTCATCGCGTCGTCATACATCTTCAGGTCGAGATAACCCGACGCGTATTCGATATGCTTTTGAACTTCGGGCGTCATGGCTCGAGGTTTCATGTCATTACTATCGTCCCAACACAAAAATATAGCAAGCGCCCAGCCAATTTGCCATGGTAGCAGAATGTTCTACAAGGCGTTGGTGCGTCCCTGGCTCTTCCAGGCCGATCCCGAAGCTGCCCATGAGCGGGCCTTGAACCTTGCCGCTTCACTGGGCCGCTACCGCATCGCTTGTGATGCCGTCGAGAGTCTTTTTGTGGTGGAGGATCGGCGGCTTCGCCAAACGGTGTTTGGGATTGAATTTCCGAATCCCGTTGGACTGGCCGCGGGCTACGACAAGAACGCGCTCGGGTTGGAACTCTGGCCGGCGTTGGGGTTTGGTTTTGTTGAGATCGGCAGCGTGACTTCCCGCGCGCAACCCGGCACAGAACCGCCCCGACTCTTTCGACAGGCCGAGCAGCGCGCGCTTATCAATCGTATGGGATTCAATAATGACGGTGCCGACGCGATCGCGGCACGCATTCGGCCCCCCCCGCACCGCATCCCTATCGGCGTCAATGTCGGGAAAAACCGTGAGGTGGATTTGGCACGTGCCGGCGAAAGCTATGCCGCCACTCTCCAGAAGCTTCATGACCGCGCGGATTTTTTTATCATTAATGTCAGTTCACCCAACACACCCGGCTTGCGAAAGTTACAGGACAAGGAAATGCTCGATGGCTTGCTGGCCAAGTTTCACGAAGAAATCCCCATCCTCTTGAAGATTGCGCCCGACCTGACTTTTGACCAAATCGATGACGTGATTACTCTGGTCCAGAAACACGGAATCGCCGGTATTGTCGCGACGAATACAACCGTCGATCATCCGACGCCGCCGGAGGGCGGATTGAGCGGCGCCCCGTTGCGAGTGCGGGCCACTGAATGTATTCGTCGCGTCTCACGTCAAACGCAGGGCAAGCTCCCGATCATTGGTGTCGGTGGCATTTTCACGGCGGAAGATGCCTACGAGAAAATCCGCGCGGGCGCGAGCCTGGTTGAAGTATGGACGGGGATGATCTACGAAGGTCCCGCCATTGTGCGAAACATCAATCGCGGATTGCTGCGATTGCTAGCACGCGATGGATTTGGGAGTATTGCCGAAGCCGTGGGAACGGAATGAACGACACGCTAAAACTTTGGCCGCACGCCTGGTCGTTGATTCGGGGCCAGCAGCGCGCCGCGCTGGCGGGGCTGGTGCTGACGCTGTTCAGCATCGCTGCGAGCCTGCTGCAGCCGTGGCCATTAAAAATCATTGTTGATAGCATTCTTGGTTCGACGCCCATGCCGTCGTCGTTGGCGGGATTTGCTGACAACAAGCCGGTGGCGTTGCTCGTCGTGTGCCTGGCGCTGCTGTTCATTGGTGTCGTGCGCGGCGGGTTGGGCGCGTGGAGCACGACGTATCTTGTGCGCGCGGGACTGCGGATGACGCAGGAGTTGCGGTTCCGCGTGTATGAACACCTCCAGAAACTGAGTCTGGTGTTCCATGACGGCCGCGCAGTCGGCGATTCGATTTACCGCGTGACGTGGGACACGTATTCCATCCAGACAATCTTCAACGGCGGCCTCATTCCGTTGGTGTCGTCCATTGCGACATTGACCGGGATGATGATCATCATGCTGCGCTTTGACGTCGTGCTGACGCTGCTGGCGCTGGCCGTTGCGCCCGCGCTGGCCCTGACCATCAAACATTACAATCGGTTGATGACGGACGTTTCGACCGAGTACCACACGCGCGAAAGCAAGGTTAGCGCGATGATCCAGGAGTCGCTGTCGGCCATCCGCACCATCCAGGCGTTTGCGCGCGAAGAAGACGAGGTGCGGCGCTTTAGTACGGGTGCGGCGCAAAGTGTGGACGCCAATGTGCGCATGACGAACGTGCAGGTGATGTCGTCGTTTGTTGTCGGGTTGATCACGGCGGTTGGCACAGCCGCAATGATTTGGGTCGGCGGCCAACGAGTGCTGGCGGGCCGGCTGAGCATCGGTGAACTACTCGTGTTCATCACGTACGTCGGGATGCTCTACGGGCCAATGAGCACGATTAGCGGAATCGCTACGGCGGTCCAGGGCGCGCTCACGCCATTCCGCCGCGTCGTCGAGATCCTCGAAACGAAGCCGACGATTCGCGACACGCCCGGCGCCCGACCGCTCACCCGCTGCGACGGCGTTATACGGTTCGAGAGCGTGTGGTTTGGTTACGTTTCGGACCATCCCGTCCTGAAGGGTGTCGACTTCGAAGCGCGGCCCGGTCAGGTGGTCGCGCTTGTGGGGCCGAGCGGGGTGGGGAAATCGACGCTGCTCAGCCTGTTGCTCCGTTTTTACGATCCGCAGAAAGGCCGCGTATTGCTCGATGGGCAGGATATTCGCGAGTTTCAGTATCGGTCGTTGCGGCGCCAGATCGGCATCGTGCCGCAGGAGCCGGTGTTGTTCTCGACCGCCGTGCGCGACAACATCGCGTACGGTCGGCCGGCGGCGACGCTGGACGAAATCATCGAGGCGGCGCGAGCGGCCGAGGCCGACGAGTTCATCCGGGCGATGCCGCAGGGGTACGACACGCCGATTGGCGAGCGTGGGGTGACGCTTTCTGGCGGACAGCGGCAACGTCTCGCGCTGGCGCGGGCGTTCCTGAAGAACTCGCCGATACTGATTCTCGACGAACCGACCGCCGCGCTCGATTCCGAGACGGAGGCGGCGGTGTTGCGTTCCTTGGAACGCTTGCGGCAGGGGCGGACGGTGTTTGTGGTAGCACATCGGTTATCGACCGTGCGGCAGGCGGATTTGCTGCTTGTCATGGAGGATGGGCAAATCGTTGAACGCGGCCGGCACGACGAGTTGGCGGCACGCGGTGGACATTACGCGCGGGTGTGCGAACTGCAGTTCGGAGCGTCGACACATTGAAGAAGGTTATCGTCACCAGCGCGTGGGGCGCAGGCTATCTCGAAGGGGGTGGGATGCAGTGGCTCAACCTGCATTACCTCGCGGGTTTACGGGCGCTGGGTTTCGAGCCGTTCTGGCTCGATGTTCTCGGTCCATCGAAGAAAGGCGCCCAACGCTCGCTCGACGAGATGGTCGATGGATTTCGCGCACAGTGCGAAGAATTCGGGTTCGGGGAAAACTGGGCGGTTCTCTACGACAACCGCGAGGTTTTTGGGATGACCGAGGGCTTGCTGCACTCGCTTTGCGGTGATGCAGTTTTGTTGATCAATCTTTGCGGCTCCTTGAAGAACGACGAGCTGCTGCGTCGCATCCAGCGCCGCGCGTATTTCGACCTTGATCCTGGTTTCACGCAAATCTGGGCGCACGAGTGGGACATGGATCTCAGCAAGCACAACCTCTTCTTCACCGTCGGCCTTAATATCGGGCAGCACGATTTTGTCATTCCCTTGCGCGGTATCGAATGGCAGCCGGTCATGCCACCCGTTGCGCTGGAATACTGGCCCGTGCAAACCGATACCAACGCGGCGAACTTCACGACGGTTGGCCAGTGGCGCGGCCAGTATGCCGTGTGGAAAGACGAGGTATACGGCCCGAAGAACGGTGAATTCCTGAAGTTCATCGAGCTGCCCCGCAGGACGCCACAGCCCATCGAGTTGGCGCTGCTGATCCATGAGACCGAGACGGATGATCTCGCGGCGTTGCGGAAGAACAATTGGCAGTTGGTGAATCCTCACGAAGCGGCGAATGGACGCGACGGCTTTCGTTCCTACGTCCAGCGATCGCGCGCGGAGTTCAGTGTGGCCAAGCACGGCTACGTGAAATCACAGAGCGGTTGGCTGAGCGACCGCACCGTGTGTTATCTTGCCTCCGGTCGGCCTGCGCTCGTGCAGGACACAGGCTTCGGCAAGCACTTCCCGATCGGCAAAGGGTTGCTTACGTTCACGACCCTTGAGGAAGCGGCGCAGGGCATTGAGTCAATCAATGCCGATTACGCTGCCCACAGCGCGGCTGCACGGAAGCTGGCAGAGGAGAAACTCGCCGCGCCGAAAGTTTTGCAGTCCATTCTGGAAAGAGCCGGCGTGAGATGAGGAAGTCGCAATGAGAAGACGGATTCTGTGTTCATTCAGTTGTCGTATCTTGGGCGCAGTGGCGAGCGTGCTGATTTGGGGGGCAATCCAAGTGACCGCGCAGACGGGGGCAAGCTATCGTGTGTCCGGTCGCGTCATTGACGGTATCACTTCTAGCGGTATCTCGAACGTGGAAGTTCAGCTCTACTATGTTCCGCTGGCCTCGAAGACCAACGACCTAACCACATTTGTCGCTACAAATGCCGATGTGAACGGCCACTACGAGTTTGATGGCCTGCCAGGCGAACTGGAAGGACATTTGCGCGTCCTCCAATTGCCCGTCGGTTATGTGACGCCGTTGAAGGAGACCGTGAGGCTGAGTAAGCTGAATCCGACTGATCAAGTGATCTTTCGCGCCGGACCGGCGGCGACACTGGCAGGCAATATCTCAGTCACAAACGGTACGGCCGCCCTCACAAATTTCACGGTTGAAGTGAATGACATGGTGGTGGACGTCGCGGCCGACGGTACATTTATCATCCCCGAGTTATCGGTTTACCAGCAAACCGCACGTCTGATCTATCAGGATGGCCAGTACTTCGACGAACGCGTGGTCTCGCTTCCGTTGATGACTACAAGGCATACCAATACGGTGCAGATTCTGTGGCATCAGCCGATGCACAAGCTCACCTCGGGCGGAATATTGAAGGATGCGAATCGCAATGTGTTGGCCGGTGCTCTTATTCAATTCCTCGGTCAGACGACGGGTGTGTTCGTCGGGATGAAGACCGATGGCAACGGCAAGTACGCGATCTACGACTTGCCAGCTGACCGCTACGCCGTGCGGGCCTTTGTTGGGCGATGGGGCATCGAGCAGCGTACGTTGAGCACCGCTGACAGTATATTGAGCGTGGGCAATAAGGCGGCGACAACGTCAATGCATTGAGAATTAACCGTAAAGGTTAATGGCTGTCTGCTGGAAACCACCCGGTTCGTTTGCTCTGAACTCGCTCAAAGTCTCTGCGCTAATGTATCCGGCCCCGGCGCTTTTCATTGCCAGCCTCTCCTCGCAGCAGCTAACATCCGCCGTGCACACGATAGCCAACGCCGCGCCCCAGGTCATCTTCGAGGATGACGAGCTGCTCGTGGTCGATAAGCCGGGCGGAATGGTCTGCCATTCGGCGCAACGGCCCGAGCACACTTCGCTTGCGGAATGGCTACGGGAACACGGGGTGCCAACACCGCGCATGATCAACCGTCTCGATCGCGAAACCAGCGGGCTGGTGGTTGTCGCGAAGAACGAGAGTGCGGCGAAAACTCTGGGCAAAGCGGTCTTGCGACGCGAGATTGAGAAGGAATACATCGCGATTTGCCAGGGTGAGTTTACGGAGGAAAGCGGCGTGATCGATCAACCGATTGGAGTGAGCGAAACTTCTGTTGTCTACACGAAGCGCATGGTGGATGGCGCGTCTGGCCAGCCCAGCCTGACGCGCTTTGCTATTGAGAAGCGGTTGCGTCATTTCACGGTTGTCAGGTTGATGCCGCGCACCGGACGGGCACACCAACTGCGTGTGCACATGGCGTGGCTCGGTCACCCTATCGTGGGCGACAAGGTGTACGGGCCGGACGAGACGCTGTATCTGCAATTCATCGAGCAGGGTGTGACGACCGAAATGCTGGAGAAACTATTGTTGCCACGGCACGCGCTGCACGCCGAGCGCGTTTCGTTCCTTCATCCGCGCACCCAGCAGCCCTGCGCCTTTCAAGCTCGCTTACCCGACGACATGAGGGTGTTCATCGAGGAGAATCTCTAAATGCGAGCGGTGATCCGGAACGCCCGCTTTCTGTGGTTGCTGTCCTCACAAATTGCGTTGACCCTCGGTGACGGGTTGATGCGCATGGGATTGGTGGAAGTGCTGTACAAACATCAGCACTTCGACAAACGTGTCGAGATCGCCAAGCTCTCTTTTGCAGTTGCCGTGCCGGGCCTGCTTTTCGGTCCCCTGGTGATGGTGGTCCTGGATCGGTGGCAACGCCGCAGTGTATTGATTGTTAGTGATGTCATCCGTGCAGTGGTCGTGCTCGCGATCGCCTTTTGGCTGCTTCCCCTGTTATCGGGCCAGGTTGAGAATCGCGGGCTGCAGTTGGTTTACTGGATGACAGGCGTGTTGGGGATCATCGCGACATTTTATTTGGCCGCGCGTTCCGCATTGCTGCCGAATCTGGTGGACACGGATGAACTTGTCCACGCGAATACGATTTTTGGCATCACTCTGGCACTCGCCACCGTGGGCGGAATCACCCTCGGTGGATTGATCGCCGAAAAAGTGGGGGTGCTGACGACCGTGCTGGCCAACGTCGCAATGTGCCTGGTCAGCGCGGGATTCCTCTGGAAGATCCGGATGGTGCCCCATGCGACGACCGCGACCCAATATCCCGGGACCCGCAACGGTTGGACTGAATTGCGAATTGGTCTTGAATACTTGTGGACGCATCCCACGGCCACGCCGTTGGTGATGTTGAATGGTGTCTTCATGTTTATCGTCGGCATTCTGGCGGTGGTATTCGTCGGCTACGCGATGGACACCTTGCGACTCACCACCAGCCAGGTCGGCTACCTGGCCCTGGCTGGTGGCGCGGGCGCGGCCGCGGGTATTGGGTCATTGAGTACGGAACACCGCTGGACAAAATCGACCTGGTTCCCTGTGGCCCACCTGGTCATCATGGGTGGCGCGCTCATGATGTTGGCGCTTACCGTGCGCATCTGGATTGCCACAATCGGCATCGTCGTGCTTGGCGGGGTTATCGCAACCATGTTGATTTACTTTGATGCCCGGCTCCAGGCGCAGGTCGAAGACGCGCGGCGGGGCGCCGTGTTTGCGGCGCGGGGAATGTTGACCTCGGCCACCATGATCGTGGCGTTCTGGCTGCAGTTTGGAACGGATCTCTTTCGTCGCACCTCGGCGCCATCAGTCTTCTTCTGGCTGGGTGTGGGGTCAATGGTGGTGGCGGTGCTGGCCGGGGTGATGGTGCAAACGCGAAAACAATCGGCGGCGACGGGCACAGTAGCTTGACCCCACTGCCGGGTCTGGGTAGAGTTTTGCTGCGGACAGCCGCGCGACAGAACCGTACAGGAACGAATGCTGCAATACGTCCTCCGTTTCGTGGCGGGCAAGGACCAGGGCCGTGAGTTTCCTTTGCCGCCGGATTTGACCATCGTGATCGGTCGTGTCAACGATGCCGATCTTTTGTTGCTCGACGAGAAGATCTCGCGCAAGCACGCGAAAATCTCCACCCACAAGGGCCGGGTCATGATTGAGGACCTGGCCTCCAGAAACGGTACCTTCGTAAATGGCGTGCGGATCCGCAGCATGGAACTTCAGGAGGGCGACAAAATCGTTATTGGCTCATCCACCATGCAACTGGCTTCCGTCAGTGAAGTCGGGTCGCGGCCACCGCTGCCCCGAATTGTGACGGGATCGCCGGCACCTGCCGGCGCGCCCACCGCGCTTTCGCCGCTTATCTCCGGCTCGATCCACGAGATGCCGCTGCCCGATCTGCTGCAACTCTTCTCCAGTTCCCGCAAGAGCGGCGTGTTGACGATTCGGTCCGACCAGGGGATCGGCAAGATTTACCTGCGCGACGGCCAGGTCTATTACGCCGAGATTGAAGGCAATCCGCTGGTGCGGCTGTACAAAGCGTTTTATCGCATGTTCCGCTGGAAGGAGGGAACGTTTGATCTGCAACCAATTGGCGATCACAGCGTAACGGAGGAGATCACCGAGAGCACGACATCGCTCATGCTGGAAGGGCTGCGCCAGCTGGACGAAATCCACATCCTTGAACCCAAATTGCCGCGGCCCGGAACGCGATTGAAAGCGACGGAACAAATGCCCGGCAACCTCCGCGATCTCGCCACCGAAGAGATTCAATTGTTCCAGCTCATCCTGCACAACGGAACGCTGGAGACCGTGATCGACAGTTTTCCCGGCACGGACTTCGAGGCCTACACGTGCCTGCTGGGGTTGATGAAGCGCGGCTTTGTGACGTTCTAAAATCGGAAATAGCGTCGGACGGCACGGATGAAGGACATGATTACGAAAAACGAACGGACCTCTTTTCCCCTTGGTCTTATTGTAAGTTGAGATTTGCAGTAGGGTGAGGAACTAACACATGTTTAATTACTTGGATGGACAGCCAATGAACGTTGGCGATCATGTGCTGGTAGATGGCAAGACCAAGGCGGTAGTCGAGGCGATTGTCGTACCGGGCACGCCCCTAGGTGAGGCGTTAGGCTACCGTGATAGCCCAAGATTTCTTCTCCGCTATGAAAATGATTTACTGGTTGAAGAGGATAGCACCGATTACGATTTAGTACTGCTTAGTCGTGCCGACCAATAAGCGAATTCAGACCGTTGCACCAGCTAAAGGTTCCAAAACCGAACCGACGCCTCTGTTGACCCGGCGCTAGCCGGACTTCTTGCGAAACGGGGAGTGCAGGTTGAAATAGATTCCACAGAGCGGGCGGGCGTCTTCATTTTGACTGAGCATGATGGTCACATGGCGATCCAGGGCGATACCGTGACGCAGGCCGGGGGCGCGGTTCTGGAAAGCCGTGATCGCTTTGGCCATCAGTGATTGCAGACTCTTGAGAAATTCATCGGGCGTCTTTTCCATGCACACCACGAACTTGTCGTAGCTCTTCACCGCGGCGGCAATCTCGTGTTGGAAGTCGTCCGTTTGCAATTCCATTATGGCCTGATTATGAACACACCCGCGCCTCCCGGCAAGACGGCAACCAAAATCATTTGAATCGGTTCGGGGCGTGGTATCATGCCGAGGGTCGGCTTCGTAAACTGCACGGCGTCAAAAGGTGGCTGCACCATGAGCGAAAAGAAAACGCAGATCATCATCCTTGGCGGCGGCTTTGGCGGGATGTATTGCGCGTTGGAACTGGAAAAGGCCCTGGCGCGCGGCCTGAACGCCGACGTGGTGCTCGTGAACAAGGAGAACTTCTTCCTGTTCACGCCGATGCTCCATGAAGTGGCGGCGAGCGATCTCGACATTACCAACATCGTCAATCCTGTTCGCAGACTTCTGCGGCGCGTGAAGTTTTTCGACGGCGACGTCGAATATATTGATCTCACCAGGAAGCGCGTGGGGGTGTCGCACGGGCCGGAGCATCATCATCACGATCTGGACTACGATCATCTGGTGGTGGCGCTGGGGACTGTGACGAATTTTTATGGGATTCCCGGCCTGGAGCAACGGGCGTTGACAATGAAATCGCTCGGCGACGCCATTTACCTGCGCAATAAACTCATCGAAAATTTGGAAGTGGCCGATTTCGACTGCTGTGCGGCGGACCGCAACCCGCTGCTGACCATCGTGGTTGCCGGCGGCGGTTTTTCCGGAGTGGAAACCATTGCCTCCGTGAACGATTTTCTGCGCGCAGCGATACGTTTCTATCCCAACCTGCGGGAAGACATGCTGCGGCTGGTACTGGTGCATCCTGGCGCGGTCATCCTGCCGGAGCTCGGCGAGAAACTCGGACGCTACGCTCAGGAGAAGTTGAAGATGCGCGGCGTGGAGATCCGCGGGAACACCAAGGTTGCGAGCGTGACCGAACGCGGCGTGAAACTGACCGACGGCGACTGTATCGACACGTTCAACATCGTCTGGACGGCGGGCACTTCCCCGAACCCGCACCTGGGTGCACTGCCCTGCCTGAAGGAGCGCGGCCGGGTGTGCGTGAATGAGTACCTGGAGGTCGCCGACTGGCCGGGCGTGTGGTCGCTCGGCGACTGCGCGACGGTTCCCGATCTCACCACGGGCAAGACCTGTCCGCCCACGGCCCAACACGCACTGCGCCAGGGCCGGGTGCTCGCGCACAATATCGTGGCGACGATTCGCGGCGGAAAGAAAAAAGCGTTTCGCTTCAAGACGCTCGGGGCCATGGCGAGCATCGGACGCCGCGCGGGCGTGGCGGAGGTGTTTGGTTTCCAGTTCTCCGGTTTCGTTGCGTGGTGGATGTGGCGGACGATCTACCTCAGCAAACTGCCGCGCTTTGAAAAGAAGTTCCGCGTCGCGCTGGATTGGACACTGGATTTACTGTTCCACAAAGACCTGGTCCAATTCCAGACCCTGCGGACGAAAGGCGTTTCGCACAAGGAAGCGGAACCGCCAAAATTGGAGAAGGCTACGGAATGATATCCACTCGTCCTTCCTTGGCGTATCTGCTTGCGGCCTGTCTCGAAAATGGCATAGTACATTTTGCTTGGTTACCAGCACTGGAGTGACCAGCCGGGCGCCTGTAGCTCAGTTGGATAGAGCATCGGATTTCTAAGTCAACCAGAAAAACCCGTCAAATTCTTTACTCCTCCTCAACGGTCATCAGAGCCCTGCAAAATAAGGCAAGCATGTTGATGTCGCATCGGTCGCCTTCATCAACAATCATCAGAAATCATCAGAGATTTTTCTGCCGGGTGACAAGTTAGGGTGACAGGTGTTCGACTTGTGCACCTCAGTCAATATCCAGTCACCAGACAATTGCTATAGATCATCTATGGGATAAAGCCTCACTAAATTGGAACTGACACTTAGGAGGAAGGCCGATTGTTTTCCTGCACTACGCAGGCTCTTCATGGGCCGGGTGCAGGCCGTATTGGATCAACTTGGCGCGCATCGTGGGGCGCGAAATGCCGAGCCACTGGGCGGCCCTGGCTTGGTTGCCTTCGGCCAGGGCCATGGCTTGTACACACAACTCGCGTTCGGCGGCCTCCACCAACACGCCGTGGGCGTTTTCAAATTCGCCGTGCGTAGCCCGCTGGAGCAACTCGGAAACGTAGGCCGCCATCGACTGGTCGGTGGTGGGGTGCGGCGGTTCAGTCGGGGTCAGGGCTTGACGGACATTGTCGAGGCCGATGTTGTAGCCACGCGCCGACAGCAGCGCTTTGCGCGTGACGTTTTCCAGTTCGCGGACGTTACCAGGCCAGGATTGCTGTTGAAGAAACTGGAGCGCGTCGTCGGAAATCGTCGCGTTGGGTGTGCCGAGATCGGTGCCGTGTCGTTGGAGGAAGTAACGGGTCAGATCGGGGATGTCTTCACGCCGATCACGCAACGGTGGCAGCATGATCACGGCGATGTTGAGTCGGTAGTACAGGTCTTCGCGAAAACTGTTGTCCTTGATGGCCTGCTCCAGGTCGCGGTGCGTGGCGGCGATGATGCGTACATCGACCGGTATCGTTTCCTTGCCGCCGAGACGTTGGACGGTTTTTTCCTGGAGCACGCGCAACAGACTCGCCTGGCTTTTCGGGGTCATATCGCCGATCTCGTCAAGAAAGACCGTGCCCAGGTTGGCTTGTTCGAAGCGGCCGATCCGTCGGGCGACCGCACCGGTGAAAGCGCCTTGTTCGTGGCCGAACAGTTCGCTTTCCAGCAGCGTCTCGGGGATGGTGACGCAACTGACGACAATGAACGGTTGGGCGAGGCGGTTGCTGTGTTGGAAGATCGCGCGCGCCACGAGTTCCTTGCCGGTGCCTGTCTCCCCGCGGATCAGAACGGTGATGGGCTTGTCGGCGAGGCGACCGATGTCTTTATAGACGGCTTGCATAGCGAGGCTGTTGCCGACCAGCGCGTCCTTGGCGGAAGTGGCCTGGCCAAGTTCAACGGGGTGGGAAACGAAACGCGCGCTGGCGACAGCCCTGGCGATCAACTCGATCAGGCGCGCAAAGTCGAACGGCTTGAGGAAGTAGTCGTAAGCGCCGAGTTGGGTCGCTTCGATCGCGGTCTCGGTCGTGTGGTGCGCGGTCATGACGATGATCGGCAGATGCGGGTTGACGGCGTGGAGTTTGTGAATGAGGTCGAGCCCGGCTTTCTCATCGATCCCGTCCGCGCCGGGCAGTTGCAGATCAGTGAGAACGACGTCCACGGGGATTTTCCCGACACGGACCAGGCCGGCGTCCGCACTTGGAGCGATCTCGACCGTGTAGCCTTCCTGTTGCAACACGTTTTCGACCGAATGGGCGAGCTCCTGGTCGTCTTCAATAATCAAGATGGTCGCTGGAGAATTCATGAGGTCGGTTTATGGCAGGGCAGTACGATGCCGAAGGTCGCTCCTCGACCGTGTTGGGAACGAATCACGAGCGTGCCACCGTGCTTATCAATAATCGCAGCGGCGTTAGACAGGCCCAATCCCGTGCCGTGTTCCTTCGTGGTGAAGAAGGGGTCAAACAATCGAGCTTGCACTGCCGGCGGAATGCCAGGGCCGGTGTCCTGAACTTCCAGTATGACCACATCGGTAAAGTGATCGTTCAGCCGACACGTGTCACGGCGGGCGCGCAAGGTGATCATGCCGCCCTTGCCGATGCTCTCGGCGGCGTTGCGGACGAGATTGATGAGCACCTGCTTCAACTGCCCTGTGTCGGCGAGAAAGGGCGCGTCCACCATGGCCTCGGTCCGCAACTGAATAGACTGTTTTTCACACTGTGGCCGGAAGAGTTCGCTGACGTCGCTCAGAAGCGTCTCGGCGGACATTGGCACGAGATTCGGGGTTGCCGGCCGGGACAAGATGAGGAAATCCGTCACGATTCGATCTAGCCGGTTGATTTCGTTGTCGATGATGGTGGCGTCCTGGTATTCGGATGAGCCGCGGATGAGGGTTCTTTGCAGGGTGAAAATCCGGGCCTTGATAGTCGTCAGCGGGGTGCGGATTTCGTGGGCAACGCCCGCTGCATGCTTGCCGAAGGTGACCAGCTTCCTTTGCCCTTCAACGATCGCATCGCTATCGCTCAGCTTCGAGCGCAGCGGCGACACGACACGTCGATATAGCACCATCATCAACCACGCCAGCATCCCAGCCATCACCAGCAAGGACACGCGCATCAAACGACGAAATGCCGGAAACCATGGTTTTGATCCGCTCAAGAACAATTGGATAGTTTGTCCTTCTGCGCGTGCCTGGCTACCGAGAACCGCGAGACGCAGCGACTGAGTTTGCACCAGCTCCAGGTTGGTCAGTTTCTGGTCCTGATTGGCCGCGAGACCTGTAGCGGGGGACACCTTCTGGGCTGTCACCATGTAATCATCGAACGCACGCTCGATATTCATTAACAGTGTGTTCAAGTCAGTCGTGAGCATGACCGGCTGGATCTGGATGACCTTGGCTCCGGCGAAGGTGGACCTTTGCTGGGCGATCCACACTTTCAAGGCCCGGCTCTTGAGTTGGAATCCATCCCAATCCGCTCGCTCGCCCCGGACGACATAACGCAACAGCGCACCGTTTAACTCCTCTACGGCCGATTGGAGATGATCGGCCACCACAAAATACTCATCGGTCCGCACGTTTCCGCCGACCACCTGAACGGCTTGAAATGTCTCATAGGCCTCCCAGCCGATGACGCTCAGCGCCACCAGCAGCAGGAAGTCAAACACACCCAGACGCAAATGACGGATCGAGGGCAAGTCGTCAACCTTGGAGTTTCGCCGCTTGATCAACCACGGCGCGACGCTCGGCAGTTTCATCCACCACCCGCATGATGTCGCCCCACTGCCCCGGCGACGGCACGGATCTCACATCATGGCCATGAAATGCAGCTAGCAATTTGTGGAGGGAGTTTAACATCAAGCCCGTGTGCGTGGCGGACGCATCGTCGCTGTCACGGGTGGCTTCATATAACGGCCAGTCGTACTGTTTCATCATCTTTCCTATCGCGGCCAACACGTCACCCCACTCGTCGCGGGACGGTGTGTGCCATGATTGGAATGCCTCGCAATCCAACAACGCACAGGCGAGTTCGTATGGTTTGTTGAGCAACCGGCCGAATTCCTCCCGTCGGATCTGATTGGTCGCCACAGAAGCCTACTTTGGGAGTGGAGGGTTGATAACATCCATGTAATCAACCCCCGGTCCCCCCGACGACTCAGGCGTTTTTGGGGCCGGCTACAAGCAACACGAGTCCACCGGCCAACATGAGCGCGCCAGCAATCGGGGGGATGAAGTGGCTGTGGGTGGTCTCGATGTGCGCCCCGAGGAATTCGATGGGTTTACCCGGGGTCTTGTACGTGATGCCCGAGTAGGCGAGCACCACGATGCCGAGGGCGACCAGGATCATTGCGATCATCTTTGTATTCATGAGATCTCCAGTTTCTTTGCTTCGATTGACTGTGGCTTATATGGGCCTTCGGCCCTGAATGACATTGACCAGGATCATGATCACGGCAATGACCAACAGCACGTGAACAAACCCGCCCATCGTGTAACTGGTCACCAGTCCCAGCAACCATAGAACAATTAGTACTACCGCGATTGTGTACAACATGTGATTCTCCGTTTGGTTTGATTCACTACCGACCGGTGCGGGCAATCATGACCTCTTCACCAGCCGGCAATGAGTTAATGTCTACTTGTTACTGGATACGGTCGCTTCAATGGTCATGTTGTTGACCACGCTCTTCACACCGTTGATGTCCGTGACGAGCTTGGTAACCAGAGCCTTCTCGGCATCGTTCTTGGCTGTGCCACCCACCGTGACCACGCCCTCGGTTGTTGTGACCTTGGTGTTGAGTACACTGGTTGAATGGTGTGACAACAACGATCCCTTGACCTGGGCAGTGATCGACGCATCATCGATTTTTTGGCCGATTGTTTCGTCGACCTTCGCCGGGGTCGTCGCCACCGTCATTTCATTTTTCACGCTTTTGACACCATCGACGTCCTTGGCGTACTCGGTAGTGAGTTCCTTTTGGGCATCAGTGGCGGCTTCGCCTTTCAACGTGACGTTTCCATCTTTCAGGTAAACTTCCGTGGCCGAAGCGCTCACATTGCGGTGGAACAGGAGCGCGGATTTCACTTTCATACTGATCCATGTATCCGAACTCTCGGCCGGACTCTCTCCGGTGACTTTGATCCGATTGTCCACGCTCGTAACGCCCGGCAACGCTTCGGCGACGTCCTGCGCCATCGGCTTGTGCGACGCGTCGGCCACGGCGCCCGACAAGGTGACGACTCCGTCTTTGGAGCTGATTTTGATATGTTCGTCCTTCAGATACGTCTTATACACGTAGGTCTTCTTGAACGATGCGTCGATGCGATCATCCGTCTCGGATGCGCGCACAGGCCCGCTGGTGAACACCAGCACGGCGGTGAATGCCAGAACTCCCGCAGCCATGGCGAGCGCCAACGGGTAGTTTGTCTTAATTACTTTCCTCATACTTAACATCTTTCTGTTGTTACTACTTTGGGTTGAGAGTACGCTACGCGACGAGCGGATTGTCTGCTATAAGGCAGAACCCTACCTCGATGGCTCACTGCCGTTCGCCTATCCTTTATGTGTGCCCATTAACGGCGGGGCCGGTCGTTCCACAGGGCAAAGGCAACGCACCGAGACAGATGATCCATCCCGGCGCGTTGCGAGTTTTGCTTCTGACGTTAGGTAGTCGCTACGTCTTCATGATACTGCGACCGGCGGGACGGTTTTTGACCATCCCTTTTCCACCACGGCCCTTCGCCGCGCGACCTTTGGCTGCCGTCATTCGGCCGCCTCTGCTTTTCTTTGCCATTTGCCATCACCTTCTTTCGTCCATGGGACTTTTTTCCATCCCCAGATCTATGGGGTGGGAACTGTAATGGTGTTGTTGTCCATAGTAACCGCGCCAACCCGTGCCAGTGCCCGGCCTTCCAGCGTTGCGCCGGTCGTCAGCGAGATGGATTGATCCGCCATGACGGTCCCCTTAAACACAGAGGTTGTTCCCAGAGTCGCAGAACTGCCGACCTGCCAGAAAACGTTGGCCGCCTTCGCGCCGCCGCTCAGGATCACCTGGCGTCCCGCCGTCGTAGTCAGGGTGGTCGCCATCTGGAAGATGAAGATCGCATTCGCGTCGCCCTTGGCGTCGAGCGTGAGGTCCCCGGACGAGATTTCGAGCGAGGAAGTGGATTTATAGAGACCCGGGGCGAGGGTTTGCCCGCCGAGATTTCCGGCTACAGTGACTGCGCCGACGGTTCGTCCCTTGGCATCGTTAAACGCGGTGGTCAGGTCGAGTTGCGCCTGGGCAGCGGCAGGATCGCCCGCGTGGACCGCGCCGGTCACAATCCCCGGTCCGGCATCAACGATAAAGAATCCAGTCACTGAAGTGCCGGGGCTCACCCCAAGATCCCCGTTGTTCGTGGTCGTTCCGACGCTGGTGACCGTGGAGCCCGCCAAAGCCGCGAAGGAATTGGCCGATCGAAGGGCTACCGCCGCTTGACCTTCCGTTGGGATTCCCACTCCGCCACTTCCGCCGCCGGCTGTCAGGATGAGGTTGCCGTCAAGATCTGTCAGTGCCAGCGCGTGGATATCGAGCACGTTCGGCGCACCCGGAGGCAGGGCCGTCAGCTTCAGGTTGCCCGAACTGTCTGTGGAATTCGTTTGAGCAGCGTTTCCATTAATTGTTAGCACGTAGTCCGTCGACGGGGTCAATCCCGAAGCGGTCAACTGAAACTGGGTAGAGGTCGTAGTGGCCTTGATCTGCAGCGACCCGACCGCGGCGGGAATAAACCCGGTATTATCCAGGTCACGTTTGACCAAATACTGCAGCTTGTTCGGATCGGTCAGATCCGCCTGCAGAACCGTCTGCGTGCTGCTATTGACGATGTCCAGTTCACGGACGTTTCTGAGCGGGTTCAGCGCGTCCGGGAGAGGATGCTGACTGGGACTGGGGTTTCCCGTGGCCTTTTTCACATACGTGACCTTAAAGGCGCCTTTCGAATCCGTGGTGAACTCCGCCACGCTCGTTGAGTTGGTGTCATCGCCGATGAAGGCGTCCAACTGATACGTCGTGCTGGGACTCAGGTTGGCCAGCGAAATCTTGAGCTGTTGGTTATTGGCGTTCCCCTGTTGGCTGAGTTTACCGGTGACGTTGCCGCTGGCATCAGGTTCGACGCCGCTGTTCGTCATGACCGACGTGAAATTGAAGTGGAGAATACTCGTCCCACCCTGCTTGGCGATCGCGTCAGCGCGCGGGAACATCACGGCCCCTGCAAGGGCAAGGCCCGTTAGGATCCGTTTCGTTCGGTTCGTTACCAATGTCAGCGGATAGTTTGTCTTATTTACTTTCATTATGCTTCAGATCTTTCTGTTGTTACATCTTTGGGTTGGAGATACGTTACGCACTGGGCGGACCGCATGCTATTAGGTGGAACCCTACTGTGCGCGGCTGTGCCCTAGGGGTGCTGTTCTACTTTCAGGTCATCCTGGAAGCAGCGGACTACCTTCTTGACCTCCTGAAGCAGGATCGCGCCGTAAAGGATCCGGTCAACTCCCTTGGCAAAGGCCAGCGTCGGCGCGGCAACGAAATCACCGCGCCATACCAACGCTCCCGACTTTTCGCCGATGCGCATCGGCCAGATCTCGGACAGCGTCGCGGCGGCGTAGTATTTGCCGCTGACATAATACTGCGCGTCCAGGAGTTGGTAGTGGTCGCCTTGTGGCAATACATAGATGGCCCCAAGGCTTAGCGTCGCGTGGTGGTTGGCTGTGAACAGAGTCCAGTACAGCGTTGGTGTGAGCAACTCACCCTGCGGGTCGCCGAGCAGCCCGCTCTGTCGCAGCAATGTCGCAAACTGAAGGGCCACTGCCGGCTTCTCGCGCAACATCTCGCGCAGTTGTGTCGCGGGTGACACCGTCGCTCCATTGGCTTCGTAGGGTAATAGACCGTCAAATCCCTCCCGCTGAAACGCCACAGCGCGCGCCCGCAACAACTCACCCCAACAGGCGCCGATGTCTTGCGGATCAGGATTGCTCTTCGCACAGTTGGCCAGTTGTTGCGCCTCGGCTCGTGTTAAATTGAGATCGGATTTATCGGCAGTGGTGGCGAGGGTCTTGTCCAACAGCCAGTGGATAGCGCCCTGACTGGACTTCAGATTGAGGACTTGAAAGTCTGTGGCGGCGCACGGCGCGTGCACTGCCTGATACGCGAACACATTCAGCGCTTCGTGCGGCAATGGATCCCAGGTCAACAATCGCCGGACCGTCTCCTCCGCCGCCTCCGGTGCCACGAAACACGTCTGTGTGGAGAGTCCGTTGGGAGAGTTCATCAATGAACCGCGGGCGCCGAGAATGTCGCCGTCGATCACATGACGGAGATCGGTCGCCGGAAAATCACTGAACCGCTTCACATCTTCCAGTGGATCGGAGGCTTTGGCGACGATTGCCATGGCCAGCACTCCGCCCAGCAGACCCATCAGCGCGACTGCGCTGATGTTATATCGTCTTTTTGGGATCTTCGTCACGCGCTTAAAATGTACGCCAGAGCCGACAGTCGGTGCCATGGGGTGAAACCCTACCGTGTTTCATGCGACCACAACGTGGCGCTTATTCCATCGCGGCCAGTACGTCGTCGAGGGAGAGCGTGGCGAACGTGGTGGCGTAGTCGGACATCGCGTAGGGGATGATCAGATGATGGCCGCGCAGCAGGCTGCCGCAGGAATAGACGACATTCGGTACGTAGCCTTCGCGCTCGTTTTCGTTGGGTTTGATCAGCGGCTCGCGCAGCCGGCCGATGACCTTGGTCGGGTCGTCCCGGTCGAGCAGGAACGCGCCGATGCAATACTTTCGCATCGGCCCGACGCCGTGGCTGAGCACGAGCCAGCCGGCACTGGTTTCGATCGGGGAGCCGCAGTTGCCCATTTGGACGAATTCCCACGGAAACTTCGGCTTCAAGAGAAGTTGTGCGGTCTGCCAGAAATGCAAGTGATCGGAAAACATCATGTAGAGGTTTTCCGAATCCTGGCGCCCGAGCATGGCGTAGCGACCGTTGATCTTTCGCGGAAAGAGCGCCATGCCTTTGTTCTGCACCGCCGCACCGTTCAACGTGGTGAATTTGAAATGGAGAAAATCGGATGTCTCAATAAATTGCGGCAGGATCAATTTGCCATCATACGCGGTATAGGTGGCGTAATAAGTCTGCGTGCTGTCCTCATTGGTAAAGAGGACAAAGCGGGCGTCTTCGATCCCGTTGCTCTGCGACGGGGTGGTGGGAAACAGCACGCGTTCGGACAAGCGCGAATCCGTCGCAAATTGCACTTCGTAATTCGATTGGGCCAGTGTCAGGATTTTGCGCGCCGCGGATTGTCGTTCCTCGTCACGGGCCCGAAGATGTTTCACGGTCGCCAGGACGCTGTTGCGCAACTCTTCCAGCGTGAATGTATCGTTCAGGCCTTGGAGCGCCTGACGGCTGAAGTCGCCGGCCAGACCCAGTTCATGAAGCTTCCGATCGAACAACGCTTTCTCGTACGAGGCGTTGGGCATTTGCGCCGGTTCGAAGCAGTAACGCGTGGGGGCGTTGATGGTGATGTTGCCAACGGAATCCAGGAAGCCGGTGCGAAAAGTAATCGATGAAATGTGCCCTTCGCCGGTGGCCCGCAGGCTGAGAATGAATCGTAATGAGCCGGGTGGAAGATCCGACTGGTCGGGGTGCGGCACGATGGAGGGATTGAACAGGGCGGCGGCTTCCAGCGAATATTCGTGGCTGAAATACGCACCGAGCAACAATTTCCTTTCTTCAGACACATTCGCGCCAGCGGGCAACGAGGGCCGGACCCGTTCAAAGCGCCGCCGGAGGTACTCGTCGATTTTCACATGGCGCTCGCCAAACTCAGCCATCACTTCCTCCAACAGCGGGTGCACCGCATTTTCGGGAATCGCCATGATCTGCGCGCAAAGATTAACCGCCCGCCGGTCGTTCGTCAGAAGGAATGGGCGGAGTAACACCCGGGAACGATCCGGATTCAGGATAACATTGGTGCGTTGGACGTTGGTGGCCATCATAAACTGTTTGCGCCTAGGAGACCGGGTGATTGAAGGCGGTGACCGTGTTTTGCATGAGCCGCATTTCCGCGAGGGAGAGCAGGAAGGCCAGGCTGGACTCCGCGCCCTGGTTTTGGTTGACGCGATCCACGTGCAGCGCATCGCGGCAGCCGCCGGTGCTGGGGGAGTAGACTTCCAGGCCGAGATCATTCCAACCGAAAAACCAGTCGAAGGCGCGCTCAGCTTCGGTGTACCACCACGCGTCCGCTGTGGACCGATAGGCTTCAAGACAGGCGGACACCATGGCCTGCGCTTCGATGGGTTGTTGATCAAAGGTCGCGCGCGGCCCGCCATGCTGATAAAATCCGTTGCTGCCGATGGGACGGAAATCGCCGCTCTCCGCGGTTTGCACCTCTGCAAGCCAGCGCAACGTCTGGAGTCCGCGCTCAAACACCGGTTTTTGCCCCGTTGCTCTCCCGCTCACAATCAAAGCATGTGCGAGCTTGGCATTATCGTAGGAGAGCACGTCTTCAAACCATGGCCAGTCTGGCTGTGCCGCGCGGTCGAACAACTCGATGAGCTTTGTGATCAAGGTGTCACGGACCTGGCTGGCAGATCGGTCCCCGCTCAGACGTTGCAAGTACTCGTGAATCCCGAGGAGGCTGAAAGCCCAGGCACGCGGTGACGTGAACGCGGTCACCGCCGGTAGCGCCTCCGCGAAGATCTGCCCGGACATGACTTGAAAACTCCGATAGGGCGAGCGTCCCACGCCCATACCCAACGCCCAGAGCGCCCGGGCATGGGAATCCTCCGAACCTTGTTCATCAAGCCAGTGACGGTCGAAGCTCAGGTGGTTATGGAAACGCTTCGTCTTGGGGTCGAACGCGTGATGCAGAAAAGCCGCGTAGGTCGTGGCCATGGTGCGGATGCGCTCCGGCTCCTCTTCCATCTCATCCAGGAGAACCGCGAGAATGAAGGCGCGCGCGTTGTCGTCCGTGCAGTAGCCTTCGGAAAAATTCGGCACGGTGAAGATGGCATGCTGAAAAAGGCCGGTGGAATCGGTCATCCGCGCCAGATGATCCAGCTTCAACTCCGGCAGATCGCGCGGTTGCTGGTCGAGCGTCTTGGTGGCAAACGATTTTCGGGATAACACCGCGCGCTCCAGCCGCGCCAGTTCGAAGGAGCGCATGTAAAGCCGGGCCACGTTGCTCCAAACCATATCGCGACCGAGCTTGTAGGCATTCTTGCGCATCGTGTGCCGGCGGGTATCGTCGCGCAACAAACCGATCACCTCCCGCCCAATGGCCTTCGCGTCCCCGAACGGCACCAGCACGCCGCGATCTTCCGCGAGCAATTCAGTCGCGTGCCAGTAAGGAGTCGAGACGACCGCTTTGCCAGCGCCAAAGGTGTAGGCGAGCGTGCCCGACGTGATCTGCGCTTCGTTGAGGTAGGGCGTTATGTACAGGTCCGCCGCGCCGATGAACTCCTTGAGTTCATCGAGTTCCACAAACCGGTTGTAGAAGATGACGTTCTTCTGGACTTTGTTCCTTTTGGCCAGGCGTTCGAGGCTGAGACGATAGGCCTCGCCCTCTTCGCGTAATTCGTTCGGATGGGTGGCGCCCAGCACGATGTAAACCACGTTCGGGAACTCCGCCAGAATCTGCGGCAACGCGTTGAGCACATGCTCGATTCCCTTGTTCGGCGAAAGTAATCCAAACGTAAGTAAAACAACCCGCCCGGCGACGTCGAATTGGTCCTTGTAATAGTTCGGGTCGACAAAAGGGATATCGGGAATGCCATGCGGGATGAGATCGATCTTGGTTGGCGGCGCATGGTAAATCTCCTGCAACATCTGCCGTCCCCGATCAGCCATAACCAGCAGCCGCGTCGAGCGGGTAATCAATTCCTGCATCACGCGCCGCTGATCGGGGTTCGGCTCACGCAGTACCGTGTGAAGCGTCGTGACAACAGGCATTCTCAGCTCGCGCAGCAATGCCAACACATGACTGCCCGCCGGTCCGCCAAAAATTCCGAACTCGTGCTGCAAGCAGACGATGTCCACATTGCCAATATTGAGAAAGTCCGCCGCACGCTGGTAGGACGATAAATCCTGCTCCTCAATCTCGAAATGGACAACATCGGGGTATTCATAACCACTCTTCAGGTCATTGACCGGTACCGCAAAGCACTGCGTTTGTGGGTGCTCTGTGGCCACAGCGGTAAGCAGGTCGGTTGTGAACGTGGCGATGCCGCATTTTCGCGGCAGATAATTGCCGAGAAATGCGATTTTTCGAATCTGAGAGGGTTTGTCCACAAATTTGCCCGTGGGATTGTACACCAGGCACCGTCTCTCTTGTATACGGTAAAACCCTACCCTGGACGATTGGACGTACTCTTTGAAAATGAGGTCAACGCAGCCGTGGTGAAGAGACTGTGACAACCGAAAGCACGGTCACCGCAACTCACGGACAGGGACGGGAAAGGCCGCGCGGTCCAACCACTCGTCGATCATGTGATTGAACTCGTCCGGCTGCTCGAATGGGACGAGGTGACCCGCGTGCGCAACAATATTCAACTGACTGCCCGGAATCGTCTGGGCCAGCTTTTCCGATTCCGTCGGAGGAATGAGCGCGTCATCAGCGCCGGTGACGACCAGGGTCGGCACAGAAATCCGGGGCAACTCTGCCGTTGCATCCGGTCGCTCCACCATCCCCAGTAAGGCACCGATCACTCCCGCGGGTTTGGATGGCGCCATCAATCCACGCACCTGCTCCGCCATGGCCTGATCATGATTGTCCCCCGCGAGCATCCTGGGCGCCATCGCCTCGATAACAACCTCCACGCCCCTGGCCTGCACTTTCTCCGCCGTTGCGCGTCGTGCTGCGGCAGCTTCGGGGGTATCCTTGCCCGCCTTCGTGCTGACCAACACGAGGCCGCGGACCATCTCGGGGTATTGACGCAGGAAGGCGAACGAAACATAACCACCCATGGAGTGGCCGATCAGCACCACCGGTCCTGTCGTGAGTTGTTGGAGCAGTGCGTGAAGATCGTCGGCGTATTGCGCCATCGAGATCGCGCCAGTCCCGGCTTCGCTTTCGCCGAATCCGCGCAGATCGGGCGCGATGACCCGATAGGATGATCGGAGCGCGTCGATTTGCTTCTGCCAGGCACCCCGACTGAGAGGGAACCCATGCACGAAGAGCAACGGCACGCCACGCCCTTCGTCGGTGTAGTTCATGGCGATGCCGTTCACAATCATTCGCATGTGCGCTCCTGTACGAGGACAGCCAGCCGGTGTCCGGTTAGCACAACTCGCCGCCCGGAACAAGTGCCTGTTCGACTAGGCGTGCTTCTGATGCTTGGCTCGCTCTTCGTGCATCGCTTCCTTGCCAGCTTCGACGGCGGCGGCAATCTCCGCTTTCTTGCCGTCGATGTAGTCCCTGGCATCCCCGAGGGCATCCGTCGCTTTACCCTTGAGCTCCCGGCCCTTGGCGGCGATCAAATTTCGCGTTTCTTCACCCGAACGCGGTGCGTAGAGGAGGGCAATCCCCGCCCCGGCGAGCGCGCCGATAGCAAATACCGCCAGAAAACCCCCTACCGGATATGAATTGTTCTCAGTCATGATCTTGTTCCTTCTTTGTTTGGTTATGCTGATTTCGATGCAGTAGGACCTGCAAAAATGTTGTCACTCCGGTTCGGAACAGGTTCATGTTCCGAACCACCGAATGCACGGGCGGCTCAATCGCCGATCCGACCTCGTCCACGAGCCGGTCTACCCGCTCCGTCCACCGGTGCGCGGTCTGTACCATGCGACTCACTTCGTCCAATTCCTCAGTGGCCCGCTTTGAGAGCTCCGTCACACTTCGCACCATCTTATGGCTGTCCTCCACGAGAACCTGAAGCTTTTCATTCAATTCCGCGTGGGTAATCACCAGTTGCTCCAACTTACGCTGCACCTGGAAAACGACGGGAATCAGGCAGACAACCAGGACAACGAAAGCAAGCGAGGCAACGAACAAAGCCACCTGTAACGCAGCCGACATTTATGTCACCCCTTCCCCTCACGCCCCGACAGATTATCGAGGTCATTCACTGGAGAGGTCGCCTTTGCATTCATCATCGCCAGCAATGTTACGGTCTGTATTGGTCCGCGGCTATGGGGCAAAACCCTACCAACCAGAATCCTTGGTAGGGTTTTGCCGTATGGACTGATTCGAGCGAATGTCACACGGTGAGTACGAAAGATCGAAGGTCTGGTTGTGGGCGCGAAGATTTGCATTCCAATGAAACGGACGTTGACCAAATGAGTGCCGGCCAAGTCTGGCGAGTTGGCCCAAACTGCGACCCATGAATTGGGCTCCCCTGAATCTTACCGTCCGAGTCGGTTGCCATCTTGCCTATGAAACCTCGGCGCCGACCCCGGCGTTTTTCGTACTGAAGCCGCGGCTCGAAGGCAAAGTTCTCGTGTACCAGGAGAAACTCTCGTTCGGGATCGGTCTCCCGTCCTATGAATTCCAGGATTCTCATGGCAACATTATCTATCGCTCGATGCTCATGCCGGGGCGCAACGATATTCGTCATGATGCCCTGGTCGCTGTTTCTTCCCTGCCCGACAACCGCGAGGGACCCGTCGATGTCGTGCCGGTGGCGGAATTGCCCACGGAGTTATTGCGCTACACATTACCCAGCCGCTATTGCGACTCCGACAAACTGCTGAATTTCGCCTGGAACCTTTTTGGGCCGATCCCTCATGGCCTCCCGCGGGTGCAAGCCATCTGCGACTGGATCCACACCCACATCGAATACCGCTTCGGTTCCGGACGCACTGACCTTTCGGCTACAGAGGTGATCGAACGGCGTTACGGCGTCTGTCGCGACTTCGCGCATGTGGCCATCGCGCTGTGCCGTGCCTTTAACTTGCCCGCCCGTTACGTGACGGGACACCTGCCCGACATCGCGCATGTCGATCCGGGCGTCCCGATGGATTTCCATGGCTATTGTGAAGTTTACCTGGGGCAGGAGTGGTTCACGTTTGATCCGCGCTACAACGTCCCGCGCATTGGACGCGTCAAGGTTGCCCACGGGTTGGATGCCGTGGATGGCGCGTTTGGGACCATTTACGGCGAGGCCAGACTCACCTTTTTTGAAATCTGGGCCTATCAAGTGAATCCCGAAGAAGTTTCCGTTGGTGACCCTGTTGATTTATCCAAACGCCTCGATGGCACCCCGACGATCCGGTTTGACTGACAGAACTGACGCCGCGTCTGTTTTTCTTTGTCATTTGCCATCACCCTCTCCAGTCGGTGAGATATTTTCTACTGAAATGCCCCCATCTCTATGGGACAGGAACTGTAATGGTATTGGAGTCCATGGTGACCGCGCCCGTCTGGGCTAGCGCTCGGCCTTCCAGCGTTGCGCCGGTTGTCAGCGTGATGGATTGATTCGCCATGATGGTCCCCTTGAACACGGAGGTCGTTCCCAGGGTCGCGGAAGTGCCGACCTGCCAAAAGATGTTGGCCGCCTTCGCCCCGCCGCTCAGGATCACCTGGCGACCTGCGGTGGTAGTCAGGGTGGACGCCATTTGGAAGATGAACACCGCATTCGCGTCGCCCTGGGCATCCAGCGTGAGATCTCCGGACGAGATCTCCAGCGAGGAGGTCGATGTATAGAGGCCCGGCGTGAGTGTTTGCCCACCGAGATTGCCGGCAACCGTGATCGCCCCGACGGTTCGTCCTGCCGCGTCGTTAAACGCGGTGGTCAAATCGAGTTGAGCGGTGGCCGCTGGGCCGGGCGTGACGTTGTAGATCGTCCCGTTCACTATTCCCGGTCCGGCATCCACTGTAAAGAATCCAGTCACCGCAGTGCCGGGGCTCACTCCAAGATTGCCATTCACCGTGGTAGTACCGAGGCTGGTGACCGTGGAACCACCCAGGACCGCGAACGTGGTCGCTGCTCCCATGGCGACGGGCGCTTGCCCGGCCGGTGTGGCAGCTGTGCTAAAACTCCAGTTAAAATCAGCGGCCAGCGCATTGCCGGCTAGATCCTTGGCTCCCGTGGTGAGCGTGGCTATATAGACGGTGTTGGAGTCAAGGCTGCTGGCCGGTGTAAAGGTCGCAATCTTGCTCGGGACATCATAGCCGACGGTTCCTGTTACGGCGGTCGCCCCCGGTCCTGTCAGCAACAAGGTGGCGGTGTTGATCGTCAACGGGTCCATCGCCTCACTGAGAGTGACGTTGATGGTCTGGTTGATCGCCACATCCGTGGCCCCATTGGTGGGGACGGTGGCACTAACGGTGGGTGCGGTCGTGTCCGGGGTCGTGCCAGTGGTAAAGCTCCAATTAAAATTAACTGTCAGCGGATTGCCCGCCAGGTCCTTCGCCCCGGCGGTAATCTGCGCCGTATAGGTGGTGCTGGGTGCAAGATTACTGGTGGGATTGAAGGTCGCGGTTACCCCGACGTAGGTCACCGTGCCATCCAGACGTGTTAGCCCTTGCTTCAGGGTAAAGGTGGCGGTGGTGATCGTGAGAGGATTCATCGCCTCACTAAAGACGGCGGCGATGTTCCCGCCGATGGCCACACCGGTGGCCGCATTTGTAGGGACTGTGGAACTCACGGTCGGTGCGGTGGTGTCCGGGGTTGCACCGGTGGTAAAGCTCCAGCTAAAGCCTGCGGCCAGCGCATTGCCGGCAAGGTCCTTGGCTCCGGTGGTAATCATGGCCGTATAGGTGGTGCCGGTTGCAAGAGTGCTGGTGGGATTAAAGGTCGCAGTTACCCCGACGTAGGTCACCGCGCCGGCCACAGGCGTGGCCCCTTGTTTCAGGGTAAAGGTGTTGGTGGTGATCGTTGAGGGATCCATCGCTTCACTGAAGGTGGCGGCGATGTTCCCGCCGACTGCCACACCCGTGGCTGCATTCGCGGGAATTGTGGAACTCACGGTCGGTGCGGTGGTGTCCAGGGTCGTGCCGGTGGTAAAACTCCAGCTAAAGCCTGCGGCCAGCGCGTTGCCGGTCAGGTCCTTGGCCCCGGTGGTAATCGTGGCTGTATAGATGGTGCTGGCTGCGAGAGTGCTTGTGGGATTAAAGGTCGCGGTTACCCCGACGTAGGTCACCGTGCCGGCCACAGGCGTTGCGCCTTGCTTCAGGGTAAAGGTGGCGGTGGTGATTGTCAGGGGATTCATCGCCTCACTGAAGAAAGCGGCAATGTTCCCGCCGATGGCTACACCGGTAGCGGCATTGGCCGGGAACGTGGAACTCACGGTGGGAGCGATGTCTGCCGGAATCGCCAATCCGATGGTATTGGAGTCCATGGTGACCGCGCCAATTCGTGCCAAGGCTCGGCCTTCCAACGTTGCGCCGGTTGTCAGAGAGATGGATTGATCCGCCATGATGGTTCCCTTGAAGGAGGAGCCCGTTCCCAGAGTCGCGGAACTGCCGACCTGCCAAAAAACGTTGGCTGCCTTCGCGCCGCCGCTCAGGATCACCTGGCGACCCGATGTCGTGGTCAGGGTGGACGCCATCTGGAAAATGAAAACCGCATTCGCATCGCCCTGGGCGTCAAGCGTGAGATCCCCGGAGGAGATCTCCAGCGAGGAGGTCGATTTATAGAGCCCCGGCGTGAGAGTTTGCCCACCGAGATTGCCGGCAACCGTAATCGCACCGACAGTTCGTCCCTTGGCATCGTTAAACGCGGTGGTCAAGTCGCCCTGGGCGGTGGCCGCGGGTCCGGGAGTGACGTTGAATATGGTCCCGATGACCGAGCCGGGTGGAAATCCAACCACCGCAGTGCCGGGACTCACTCCGAGATCGCCATCAACCGTCGTACTACCGGTGCTGGTAACTGTGGAGCCTGCCAGAACCACAAAGGAATTTGCCGATCGAAGGGCAACCGACGCCTGACCATCCAGGGGGAGGCCCACTCCTCCACTTCCGCCGCCGACTGTCAGGACGACGTGTCCGGTAATATCTGTCAGTGCCACCGCGTGGATATCGAGCACATCCGGCGCACCCGGAGGCAGAGAGGTCAGATTCAGGTTGCCCGCACTATCACTGGTATTCGTTTGAACAGCGTTTCCGTTAATCGTAAGCACATAAGCCGTGTTTGGGGTCAAACCTGAAGCTGTCAATCGAAACTGGGCGAAGGTCGCGGAGGCCTTGATCTGAAGCAGCCCGGCTGCGGCGGGAATTAACCCGGCGTTATCCATAAGACGTTTGACCAGGTACTGCAGTTTCCCTGTATTGGTCAGATCCACCTGCAGAACTGTCTGCGTACTGCCGTTGACAATATCCAGTTCACGGATGTTTCTGAGCGGGTTCAGCGCATCCGGGAGAGGATGCTGGTTGGCACTGGGGTTTCCCGTGGCCTTTTTCACATACGTGATCTTAAAGGCGCCTTTCGAATCCGTGGTGAACTCCGCCACGCTCGTTGAGTTGGTGTCATCGCCGAGGAAGGCGGCCAGCTCATACGTCGTGCTGGGATCCAGGTTTGCCAGCGAAATCTTCAGTTGTTGGTTGCTGGCGTTCCCCTGACGGGTCAGTTTGCCGGTAACGTTGCCGCTGGCATCGGGATCGACGCCGGTGTTCGTCATGGCCGACGAAAAATTGAAGTGGAGAATGCTCGTCCCGCTCTGCTTGGCGAGCGCATCAGTGCGCGGGAACATCACGGCAGCCGCAAGGGCAAGGCCCATTATGATTTGCTTCGTTCCGCTCACTACCAACGCCATTGGATAAACTGCTTTCATGTACTCTTCTCCTTCTACTGCTGTTTCATTTCTGCCATCAACTGCGGACAGAATATGGGGTGGGCTAATTCTTTACTACGGGGTGTTCACCCTAGGGTGGTTACCCCAGATGGGATGACTGGAGGTCGCTTCCGAAATCGCGACGGAGCGGATGAGCCGTCGAAAAGGTAGGGTTTTACCCCATAGCCGGCTGGAAGGAATTGTAAGAGGGTGTCTGTGGAATTGTGACGCACGAAGTCGCACGTTGTCATGAAGAAAAAGTTAAACAAATTGTCGCGGGCATATGCGACAGCCTTGCGAAAGCATTTGAAGCAAGGCCCGCGGGCCAGCCTGGCACCGGCTCGGGAGTTGGGACGCCGGGCGGCCGCCATCGGGCTGGAGACGCTGGACGTGGCCAAGGTTCACGAGACAGCACTCGCCGCACTGGAAGCCTCCAGTAGTCAGGATGGGATTATCAAACGGGCAGAGCTGTTTTTTGCCGAGGCCATCACGCCCATCGAGAAGACGCATCGCGCCGAGATCAAGGCCGGCGCCCACCTGAACCAACTTCACACGACGCTCGGCCAGCGCACGGCGGATTTGGCGGTCTCCCACCGGTCCTTGAAACAAGGAATCGCCCAGCGCAAGATCGCGGAGCAAGCCCTCAAGGAAAGCGGCGGCCATTACGCCCGGCTGTTGAAGGAATCCCGGCTCCTCCAGAAACGGTTGCGGCATCTGACGCACCAGCTTCTCCAGACCCAGGAAGACAAGCGAAAGAAGATCAGCCGCGAGCTGCACGATGAAATCGCCCAGACGTTGTTGGGCATCAATGTCCGGCTGTTGACGCTCAAACAGGAAGCCACGATCAATACCAAAGGCTTCAAAAAAGAAATTGCCAGCACGCAACGGTTGGTGGGAAAATCGGCTAAAACCATAAGTCGGTTCGCCCGTGGATACGGCAAACAACATGGCCCGTAAGCACAACGGAATAGCGCGCCGCTATGCGGCGGCGCTGGGAAAACACCTGAAGCAAGGCCCGCAGTCGGCCTTGCAGCCGGCACGGAGATTGGGCCGGCAGGCGATGTTTACCGGGCTGGAGACATTGGATCTCGCCCGGATTCACGAGCGGGCGTTGGTCGCCCTCGTGTTGCCGAGCTACTCCCCCGGCACCCGTGACACGATGGTCCGGCGGGCCGGGGCGTTCTTTGCCGAGGTCATCACCCCCATCGAGAAGACGCATCGGACCGCGCGCGAGGCCAATCTCCGCTTGACCCAAATGATCGGGAGGTTGCACCGGCGCAGCGCGGACCTGAAGATCTCGAACCGGCGGTTGAAAAAGGAAGTCGTGCAGCGCAGATTGGTGGAGGAATCCCTCCGCAACAGCGAGCGGCACTACAGTAAACTGCTGGAGCAGTCGCAGGTATTGCAGGAACAATTGCGGCATTTGTCCCGCCAGCTTCTATTGGCGCAGGAGGAAGAACGCAAACGGATCAGCCGCGAGCTACACGACGAAATCGCCCAGACGTTGACCAGCATCAATGTCCGTTTGGCGGCGCTCAAGATCGCGGCCACGGTGAACACCAAGGATCTCCAGGAGAAAATCTCCAGCACGCAACGGATGGTCGAAAAGTCGGTGGACATCGTGCATCGGTTTGCGCGGGAACTGCGCCCGACGGTGTTGGACGACCTGGGGTTGATACCCGCGCTGCATACGTTTGTAAAAAGCTTCTCAAAACGGTCGCGCGTCCACGTGCGCCTAACGGTGTATGCCGCGGTGGAGCAATTGGACAGCGTCAAGCGCACGGTCCTGTATCGCGTCGTCCAGGAGGCGCTGACGAATGTCGCCCGCCATGCGCACGCCAGCCGGGTGGACGTCAGCATTCACAAACTTCAGCGGGCCGTGGGCGTGACCATCAAAGACGACGGCAAATCCTTCCAGGTGAGTCGTATGTTGGACGCCAGGAAAAACAAGCGCCTGGGATTGCTTGGCATGCGGGAGCGCGTGGAGATGGTCGGGGGCAGCTTTCACGTGGAATCCGCACCCGGCAAAGGTACTACTATCCGGGCGCAGATTCCGTTCACCAATGGCCGCGCGGGGGGGGGGGGCGGAAAACTCGCTAATGAAGTCTCTGCCCGAACCAAAGTTTAGGTGACTATGAAACGCATCACTGTCCTATTGGCAGAAGATCACATGGTCGTTCGCGAGGGGTTTCGGAAGTTGTTGGAGGGCGAGAACGATCTTGAGGTGGTTGGCGAAGCGCAAACCGGTCGCCAGGCGGTGGAACTGACCCGGAAGCTTCGTCCGGCGGTGGTCGTGATGGACATCGCGATGCCGCTCCTCAATGGATTGGAAGCCACGCGGCAGATCCGCAAGGCCATTCCGGACACCAAGGTGATCATGCTCTCCGCCCACAGCGATGACGCGTACGTCGACCAGGCAATCGCGATCGGGGCGGTGGGTTTTCTGCTCAAACAAACCTCTTCCCACAATCTGGCCGTGGCGATTCGGGAAGTGCAAAAGGGAAACACCTTCTTCAGTGCTTCCATTTCCAAGCGGTTGCACAATCAAAAAGTGCCCGCGAATGGGAAAGCCTTGCGGAAAAAAGTTGCCAGCCTGAGTTCGCGCGAGTTGGAGGTGCTCCAGTTGATTGCCGAAGGCAAGGCCAACAAAGAGACCGCGGCGGAACTCGGCATCAGCATCAAGACGGTCGAAAAGCATCGGCAGAATCTCATGGCCAAGCTCAACATCCACGAGATCTCCGGCCTCACCCGCTACGCCATCGGCGCGGGAATCATCGAGAGCAGTGTCCAGTTGACAATTCACTAGGCCGGTCCCGCGCGGGCTGGACTTTACGGTATCTACCGTACGGTGAACACCCCATAGCGCCCCTCCCAGCACCGGGCGTATTGTTTCTCCAGTAATAAAAACCAATTCGGAAGACCGTGTCCTAGAGTGTGAAGGCGCGCTGCTGACGGGTGTCGCAGCGCTCAAGTGGAGGGAAAGGGGAAGCAGAGAAGTGAACAACACCGCCGAAGTCGAAGTCAAGCGACCGAAGTCACCCGCGGCCATGCGGGTATCCGAGATCCGTTACCGCCGTCTGTTTGAGGCAGCTCGAGACGGCATTCTCATTCTCGACCCCGCTACACGAAAAATCATCGATGCCAATCCGTTCATGTCGGAGTTGTTAGGTTACCCGCATGAGGAATTGCTGGGCAAGGAACTCTGGGAAATCGGCCTGCTCAAGGATGAAGAAGTTAGTCGGGCGGCATTTCGAGAGTTGCAGGAGAAACAGTTTATTCGCTACGAGGATCTGCCGCTTCAGACCAAAGCGGGCCTGCGCCGGGAAGTGGAGTTTGTCAGCAATATCTACGAGGAAGACGGACAAGATGTCATTCAATGCAACATCCGCGACATCACCGACCGCAAAGGCGCGGAAAACGCATTGCACCAGGCCAAAGACCAACTGGCCGATCAAACCGCCAACCAAACCGCCAAACTGGAAGGGCTGGTGGTGGAGCGCACGGCCAAACTTCAGGAAACGATCGGTGAATTGCAGGCCTTCTCCTACAGTGTCTCGCACGACATGCGCGCGCCATTGCGGTCGATGCAAGGCTTCGCTCAAGTCCTCCTGGACGACTATGGCAGCAAACTGGATGAACGGGGAGTCGATCTTCTTCAGCGCGTGATGCGTTCAGCCCTCCGTCTCGACCGTTTGATTCAGGATGTCTTGAGCTACTCCAAGGTCCTCCATGCGCCAGGCCTGATGGTGCCGGTGGATTTGGACGGGCTCGTGCGCGACATCATCGCGACGTACCCGAATGGACACAAAACGGAGATTCACATTCAAGGAAAGCTGCCGGCGGTCCTGGGGAACGAAGCGTTCTTGACGCAGTGTTTTTCGAATTTGTTGGGTAACGCCTCGAAATTTATCGCGCCGGGAACCATCCCAAACATCGAGATTGGCGCGGAAGACCGTGAACAATCCATGGTCCGCGTGTGGATCCAGGACAACGGGATTGGCATCGCCGCCGAAAACCACGAACGCATTTTCCGAATGTTCGAGCGGATCAACCTGGCCGCCGAATATGAAGGTACGGGCGTGGGACTCACCATTGTACGTAAAGCGGCCGAGCGCATGGGCGCGCAACTCGGATTCGAGTCGGACCTGGGCAAGGGAAGTAGATTTTGGATTCAGCTCCAGAAAGCGTCAGACCCGTGACAAGAACCATCTTATTGGTGGAAGACGACGAGAACGACATGTTCTTCTTGCAACGAGCCATGAAGAATGCGGGCGTGCCGAATCCCATTCAGATCGCGAGCGATGGCCAGCAGGCCATCGACTATTTCCAGGGCACCGGCAAGTTTGCGAATCGGGAGGAATTTCCGCTGCCGTACCTGGTGCTGCTGGATTTGAAGTTGCCCCGCGTGATGGGGCTGGACGTCCTGAAATGGATTCGCCAACAGCCCGAGGTGGCGGCGATTGTGATCATCCTCAGTTCCTCCAAAGAGGAAGCGGACGTCGCTACCGCCTATCGGCTGGGAGCCAACGGGTATCTGGTCAAGCCGGCCGAGGCGAGCCAGCTCAATGACATGGCCAAATCGATCAAGGACTTCTGGCTGTCACAAAACACGCCCCCGCCGGAAGCTTGTTAGGGAAGTGTCCAGTTGACGATCCGCGAGCCCCGGTCCCGCACGTGGAAGTTGTCTTCCTGAAATCCTCGGTGGGGTGAACACCCCATATCGTGCGCAGGGCCTCCCATCTTATCCTCCCAGCGTGAAAGCCAATTACAAATGATAGAGGATCATCAAATCGTCAAACAACTGCACGGGATTGCGGCCAGGTTAACCAGCGATCTCGACCTGCAGAAGGACCTGATTCAGGAGATGTTCATCCACCTTGTGCAGGCGGAGGCAGAGCGGCCGGGGCAGACACTGAGTTGGTATCTCCAGGGTTGCCACTTTCGCGCCCGCGGCTACCTCGACCGCGGCCGCAGCATTAATTCGATCAAGCGCAGCAATAACCTCGTGCCGCTGGATCAGGGGGACGATGATGGCGACGGCGGTCTCGGTGCCTGGCTGGAAACACCCGATCCAATCGATCTGCGCAGCGAATTAATCACACGGGACATCGTTGACCTGCTGGTTCCGCGATTGACCGCGATGCAGCAGCAGATTCTGTTTCTTCTGATGCATGACTTCGGCGTGTGTGAGGTGGCGCGGGAATTGCGGGTCAGCCATCCCGCGATTGTTAGACACCGCAAGGAGATCGCCCGGACCGCGTCCGCTCTTCTCGCGGATTCCGCCGGCATCGGTTCCCGAAACGCTTCCAACGCCGTCCGTTGGTTCGCACAGCGTAGCCCAGACCCGGTCCTGCCGGAAGGCGGGAATTGTTGGTGATGGCGCAACGAACACAAAGACCAGATCCTCTTGCTGATATCATCCAATCTCAGCGAGAAGAGATTAGAACGTACAAGTGGATCGAAAGCGAGAAAGCCGGCCGCGACATCGGCTGGGAGTGCGCCGCTCATGAATGGTCGCACCGGCATTTTCCTGAGTGGAAACGCCACGTCTGGAATCGGGCCATACAGGACGCAATGCAAGTGAAAGAGGGGGGGTAGCCTCCCGGGAGCTTGCGCGCGCTACCGGCGCCCCTCAAAAAGGCGTTCCACACGCCGACCTCACAACACTGACGCCGGTACGCAAGCAAGAAGAGAAGGAGGCCGGTTTGAAAGCGGACCGGCCTCTTCTTCGTTTTCGACGCAACGCACAGGGTGTTGGTTCACGCCGTCGCCGTGCCCAGAGATTGCCGGGATTCAGGATCCCCGATGGGGCAAACACCCCATAGCGCCGGCACGACCGCAAACCTACTATCAAGCCATGCAACAAGGAATTTTTGAAATCAACAAGGAGGATGATGTGTCCATTGCCCGTCGAGAAACCGAGATTTCCGTACTAATCGGCCATGAGCCACCGGAAACCAGCGCAACAGCAGTGATTGCGTTGCACCCCGATATCGAAGTGTTAACAATGCGCTCTTACTGCAACCGTGACGGCGTCGTGCTCCTGTTGGCGACGACGAATGCGGTCAAAACCACGCGGGTCCTTAAGGCCGCCGGGTTCCAATGTCAGATCAACCCCGTCATCTTGATAGGCCCAATCAATCGCTCGGGCTGGGTAGATCAGATTGGTGTCGAGCTCGCCAACGCGGGAATTGAAGTTCTCTATTCTTATACTTCGCAAAGGGATTGTGACCGTCATTATCTGGTTTTCAGAACATCCGACGACGACCGCGCGATTGAGGTGCTGACCACCGGTCCGGCATTCCAGCCGTTGGCCTGCAACGATTCCCAGCGAGACCAGGAAATGGCAACCGCTGAATGATTCAGTGCGGAGATTGGCCGCCATTGCCCAGCGTGTTGCATGAGTTCGGTAGAGTGCACATCATTGAATCAGGACACTGCTGCGTCAGGCTGGAGTTTGACGCGGGGATGCAGGGCTTGGACGATCTGGTCGCGGGTTTCGATGAGGGTGGCAGTGACATGGGTGGCGCCAGCAGCCAGGAGGGCTTCGCGGTCGTTATGAACTTTCTCGAGCAATCCCCAATGGCCCGCCACGATGGTCAGTTCGGGGAGTCGGGCGCGCAGCAGCTTACTTACGTGGCGGCTGGCCGACAATCCGCCAGGCGGAATAAAACCAACGCAGAATAACGCCGGACTTTTCTGTTCCACCTCCTGCAGGATTTCGGGCAAGCGCTTACCGGCGGGGCTGATTTCCACCTCATAGCGCGTCGGATCGAGCAGTTGTTGAAGCATCAATAGCGCAATGGCGTCAGCTTCGTCATGAGCGGGCCAGGCCAGGATGCGGATTTTGTTGACACTTACAGTGCTGGCGGCGGTGTTGATCAACGACGTTGGGTGGGTGGATGGAAGGCCAATTCTTTCGATGATCTCACGTGTGGACCTGTAAATGAACTCTTGTTCGTCATCCGTCAGGACGCCCAGGCGGCTGTCCCGTTTGGCGTAATGCAGGGCGGGAATCAACACTTCGTCGAAGACGTGCCCGACCGGATGAGTCCGCAACTGTTCTTCCACAATCGCCTCGGCCTCGTCTTGATCCATCGTCAACAAATGCTGGTAATAGCTTACGGAGGTCTGCATGACCGGCTCGTCACCGAGGAGCACGGCGATGAATTCGAGTTGCGGGACGTACTTCGCGACGACGGCCAGGCATGCAGTCAACGGCGTTGCCAACAGCAGTCCGACGGGGCCCCACAGCCAGGTCCAAAATGCGATCGCGATCAGCATGGCGAGCTTGGAGGTGCCGGCGCTTTGACTGAACAGCATCGGCTCAATGACCAACGCCGCGATAGGCTCGAGCACGGCAAACAGCGCGATCACGGACAACGGTTGCCACCAGTTTGAGGAGGTGGCGAGGCTGACTGCGAACGGAAGGATCGCCGCAATCCAGATTCCGATGTAGGGAACGAACCGCAGGAAAATGATCAAAAATCCCCACAATAGCGCGTAAGGTACTCCCAGCAGAAACAGCCCCAGGCCAATCACCACGCCCAGGCAGGCGTTGACGATGAATTGGGCGAAGAGATAACGGCTAACTCGTTGGCCGGCTTCATCGAGCGCTTGAGTCGCCAGGCTCAGTCGTCCGTAGCCGAGCAGGCGAATGGCGCGGTTGCGCAACTCGTCACGTTCCAAGAGCATGAAAATCACCAGGGTGGCGACCAACAAGATGTAGAACAGCGATTCCAGCAGCGGCTGAATCATCGGCGAGAATTGCCATATCCCAGAGGAAAACCTGCCGCCCTGCACCGCGACCAGGACTGGCTGGCGAGCTTGCTCAGTCGACGGCGCGTTGGTGGTCACGTCGCCGATTAATTGCTCGAACTCAATGCGGACTTTATCCAGCGTCGTTCCCTGGCCCACTTGCAAATCCTCGATCCGTTTTTTGATGTTGCCCTGGTAGCTGGGTAGATTCTTGGCGATTTCCTTCACCTGGACGGAGATGGCCCAACCGATGACGCCAATCAAAGAAAATGTTATTATCGCCAGTAGCGCGACCGAGACCGCCCGCCCCAGGCCGAGGCGTTGAAGCGCGCTGTCCGCGGGGCTTAGTAGAAAAGTCAGCAACATCGCCAGCGCCACCGGTATCAGGACCGGGCGCGCCCAGTATATCGAGGCGACGATCAACACCAGCGCGCCCGACATGACCAGCGGCGATAATTTCAGAGATTTGGGTGGCACAGAGCGCGGTTCCTTGCGCTAGGCGGCCTTCACTGCTTCCTCATGGATGATCCTGACCACCAATGGTGGTCTCATTCTCAATGGTGATCTTGGTCGTCGTGACGATCCTGATCATGATGCTCATTTTCCTCATGTTCTTCATGGCGGGATTCGCCCCGATCGTGATCGTGGTCTCGCCAGATAAAGCATCCCGTAAGCAATGCAGAGAGTGTGCCCAATAAGACCGCCAATTTCAAAGCTGACCATTTCAAATTATTGTTCATGCAAGAAAAGTACGTGGGATGGCAGCGGAATGATATGGGGTGTTGACCGTAGCTCCGGAGGCTGGTCGCGGCTGGTTCAGTGAACGCACCGGTGGGGTGAACACCCCATAGCGCCTGCAGGACTTCCCGGCTTATCGTGGGGGCATGCAAGCCAATCACAAGAAGAGGGCATTGACGTTTGGCAGTCTCATCGAGACCGTTTACAGCGTCTGCGGGAATCGCAGAGCCAGAGGAATCATCCGGCTCGCCGTTAATGCCCACGTCGTTGTGTTCCAAAAACAACAACGCGCTTTTGATTTATTGGACAGAAGGATGACTCTATGAATGGAACCAAACGTTTGGCAGGAAAAGTCGGATTCGTTTTGTGCGTCGCGCTTTTCGCGACATTGACGGGGCGCGTCACTTGCGCCGCCGAGATATCGGTGGGAGTGACGATTCACAGCGAAAGCGATTTTTATGAGCCGCTCGCCCCGCAAGGGGAATGGGTGGTGGTCGGATCCTACGGACGCTGTTGGAGGCCGTCCCGGGTGGAGGTTGGATGGCGCCCGTACTGCAATGGCAGTTGGGAGCGCACCGATGCCGGCTGGTACTGGGTCAGCGACGAGCCCTGGGGCTGGGCCACCTACCACTATGGGCGCTGGGATATGGACGCGGAATTCGGCTGGTTTTGGGTGCCGCAGACGGTCTGGGCTCCGGCGTGGGTCTCCTGGCATGAGGGGGGTGGCTACATTGGTTGGGCGCCGTTGTCCCCGTCCGGAAGAGTCGAGGTGAACATCATCTCGCCACGGGTTGTCTTTGTCGAGGAACGACGGTTTCTGGAGCCGATCCGCCCAACAACGGTGATTGTGAATAACACCACCATCATTAACAAGACCGTGATCAACAAGGGCCCCGATACTGTCATCATCGAAAAGGCAAGCGGACGAAAGATTCAAGCGGCGCCTGTTCGCGAACTGCGCACCAAAGAGGAAGCGAAGGTCGCCGTTAAGCATCCGACGCCAACATCGACCACCGAGAAAGCAGCCCCGACGCCAGTTCGCAATCAGGCTGAACCGGCTGAAAAGAAAGTAGTCCCTGCACAAGAGCCGCATCGGGCTGAGAAGCCAGCCACAACGACGGCCGAACCACAGCCGCCGGTAACGAAGAAGGAAGTCCACCCAGCCGACAAGCCGATCCCGGTTGCGAAGCCCGCCGAGGAGAATCGCGTGCGGCCGGAAAAGGCGAGTGAGACCGGGAGCGAAAAGGCCAAAGCCCCTCCCGCTGGCCCGGAAGCCAAGCCGGCGACCAAGCCCGAGACGAAACATGAGACCAAACCTGACGGGAAGGTTGAGTCCAAGCCCGCGACCGATCGGCCCGCAGCGACCAAGGAACCAACCGAGCAGAAGCCCGGGAAAGACGACGAAAAGAAGGATTAGAGGACCAAGAGAATAAGAGGTCGTCGTGAGCCGTTGCAGTAAACGTAGCATCCTCAGCCACTGGCACTCAACCATATCCGGGACGGCCGCGTGTCTTTCCTGTTGGTCGGCCGTCCCGGCCGCTACTGCGCAAAACTCCGAGTCCCCGTTCCTGATGGCCTCCTTATCGATTTCCACAATTCCGGTGGAGTCCGTACGGAGCAACGTCAGCGAACGGACCCATCGTGTGGCCCTTCCCGAATGTGAGCCCCAGTCGATGCTGGCGCCCCAGCGCAAGCCGACGGACATCGAGGCGTGGGAGCGTTTTGAAGCAGAATACAGCCCGCCGCAAAAATCCTCGTCATCCGTCAAACGCCAGATCCAGGCCGCCAAATACGGTCTCGACACGGCGGTGTTTGCCGTCGATCGCTTCGTCAAGAGCGTCGAGAACCAGGCTGATTTCAGCTTTGATCAGGGCGGCCTGCGCCACACGCGGGCAACTTCTTCTGGAGTGTTACTGAACAACGTGCGCGTGAAGCTCGACCTTGACACGGGACAAGGCAGTAAGCCGTATGTGGGTGTGCGGATCATCATCCCGTTTGGCCACTGACGTGCCGTGAGTGTCTGACAATCAATGGTAAAAACAGACCCGGGCCGTTGCTCCCTACTTGATGATTGGCCATAAGCTGCGCCAAGAGCGGTCTCTCTTAAGATGGGGTGAACACCCTATCGCAGTTGACCGCTGCCCGACTTATCTTTGGTGTAGTGAAACCTCTCGAGGCAACAATAAAGGAAAATATGAATAAGAGACTCATTGTACTCACCTTCGCCATCAGCAGTGTGCTGGGGCTGGTCGGCTGTTATGTAGAGCGCCCTCACGAATACTCGCGCGGCCCCGCCGTCGGCGTTTCGTATTCGTATGTGTATTACCCGGATGCGGAAGTGTATTTCGAACCCCACCGGCATGTCTATTATTGGTCGGATGGCGGTTCGTGGCGTTCGGGTGCGCGCGTGCCGCAGAACTTCGTGTTGCGTTCTCACGTGACGGTCAATCTCGATTCGCCTGAGCCGTACCGGCACCATGATGAAGTGAGGGCGAAATATCCGCATCAGAAGCAAGAAGAACGGCACGAGCAGAAACATCCGGATCACGACGAGCATTAGCCGGCATGAGGGCAGAAAAGCGTAACGAAACAATTGGATCGCTGTTGGGCGGCGCCGTACCGCACCCCCGGCAGCGAATCCAATTCCAAACGCAGCCCAACTCAAACCCACCTCCGCCGAAGCTGGCATATGACGACTGACCTTTGGGACAAACACGGGCACGCCGTGGCGTACGTCGACGGTGACAAAGAGTCCATCTATATGCAAGATGGCACACCGGCGGGGTGGCTCTCGGGGAATGGGATCTATGCCTATGGCGGGAAATTTCTGGGATGGTTGTATGAGGGGTGGATCTTCGGGCGGGATGGGAAGTGTGTGCTTTTTACAGAAAGGGCGCAACCCGGGGCTGTGAGGCCGTTCCGCCAACCTGCCACTGACCGTGGTGATCAAGGTGCGTGCCCATCTCGCGCGACACGGGACGCTGCTTGCCGTCGGCCGGGGCGTTCTCCCTTGTGGTCATCAATGGACGCCCTGTCGTTTTTCGATCTTTAGAGACAATTGCTACAGGCGATAATCCGCTACCGCCCCGGCGATCCACAGTAGGGTTTCACCCCATGGCAAACATCTGGCGCACGACTATAGTCTGAAGTCCTGGCAAACTATTAGCCGTAGAAAAAGAAAGGGACCATATGTCAAAAATATCTCCAAACAGGAGCAGGACCTTCAACGCGTTGGGATTGATCCTTTATCTCGGGGCGTTGCCATTACTCGTTGGTGTGATTGGCTGCGCCAGCGGCCGCTACACGCAAAGCACCGGCGAACGGATTGATGACCGCGCCACATCTTCTCATGTGAGCGCAGCACTGGCGGACAGCCATCAACGCAAGTATTTCGAGGGAGTGAATGTGGAGACATTCAAGGACGTTGTCCAGTTAAGCGGATTTGTGAACACAAGAGATCTGAAAAGCAGGGCCGGGGACATCGCCAGAGATGCAGCGGGCGGGCGAGAAGTCCGCAATAATATCACTGTTAAAGAGTGATTGATTTACGACCCGGCGAAACGAGAGCGCTTTGCCGTTGAGCGTGTCAACGCGGGATTGAAGCCGTGGGAGCACGACGCTGGTTGAACACCTCGAAGCCGATGATCGGGTCGGTTACGGGCATTGAGGGCAGTCGGTGGGATTAAGGCTGAGGCGAGTCTCCCGGGTTCGAGGCGGCGGAATCGCGCGTATACCTGAAATCCAGCTTCTCGTGGTGACGGCAACAACTACGCCGTCCTCTACCAACCGCTTCACAACCGCCATATTTCGCCCATGCCGGCGGACTGCACTCCGAACTCCATAACTGTCAACGATTTCCGCTTGTAATTTATTTCTCATATGCTAATCTCTCGCCGCACACGAGGTTCTGGTAAGGGATTCTGAAGCCAACAAGGAGCGTTATTCGTTTTTGGAGGTTATGAGTGGCACACGGAAATGGCGCACTCCTGCTTCTCATGTTAACCACGGTGCGATTCCGCACGCGATCATGGGGTGTGGTGTTCCCATTCAGAATGTAAAGTTATTCGTCCCGACCCCTGGACCAGAACTGCTGAATTACTTAGACTTGTGTCCCGGCCCTTATAATGGCGGCGGCAAAGTCGTGCCGGACGGTGTGGCGGAGAGTCGCGACCGCCCTCTGCTCTACTTCATTAGAAATGACAAGCTTTCCGCAGATCACAAATGGGACGATCAAGAACTACGCCGTTTGCGCCGCGCTCTCGGCAGTCGCGGCGAGCGCGCTTTTCTTGCCATCGTGGAGCCGGGATTGGTCCGCGTTATTCCTGTCAGCCTCGATACTCGCTCGCAGAATTGGGAGGAGTTTCAACCAAACACACCGAATGCGCGCTCTCTCTTTGCGCGCATGGCCCTTGGCGAATATGACCCAAAAGGAACGCCAAACGCAGACTTCGTATACCAAGCCATGTTCAAGCTTCTCACAGAAGTCGCGAATAGAGTTGGTGCGGCAAGTCCCCGCATCGAGCGGCGCGACATCCTGTCATTGGTTGGTCGTGCTCTTTTCCTCCGTTTTCTGAGCGATCGCGGAGTTGTGACAGCGCAGAACCTCCAAGAGATCGCGCCCGGTGCCCGACGCCTAGATGACTGCTTCTTAGATGCCACAAAAACCGTTCACACTTGCCAGTGGCTTGACAACACGTTCAATGGCGACTTTCTACCGCTATCCGGAAAGGGGAATCTTGCGTGGTTTCGTCAACTTGCGCTTCCTGACAATGAGGTTTTTAAACACCTGCGTGCCATTCTGCGGGACGAGGAGCCAGCGGGCGGGGGCTATCAACAACAGTTACGCATGGACTGGAGCACGTTTGATTTTGCACATGTACCAGTTGGTTTGTTGAGCCAAGTATACGAAGGGTTTGTCTGGCAATGGGAGCCCGAGGAAGCGGAAGACACAAGTGTGCACTACACACCACGGCGGATCGCGGAGTATCTCGTGGACGACGCTTTTGACGGCATGCGGAGAGGAGGTAAAGCGCATGTGTTGGATCCGGCTTGTGGCGCTGGGGTATTCCTCGTTCTCGCCTTTCGACGCCTCTATCAAGAACGTTGGAAGGCCATGGGTCAGCGGCCTGATCGACGCATAATCCGCGATATTCTCAATAAACAGTTACGTGGTTTTGATATCAGTGAATCGGCGCTTCGGCTTGCCGCACTTAGCCTTTATCTAACGGCGGTTGAACTCGACCCGAAGCCCACCCCCCCTCACGCCTTGCGATTCAAAAACCTGCGCGGCGCGGTGCTTTTTAACTGCCGGCGCAAAGAAGACCCCGAAAAAGGCCCGGTGGTAGGAAGTCTGGATCTACAAATGCTGGAAGGCCATCGTGGACGCTACCAGATGGTCCTCTGCAATCCGCCTTGGAGGAGCCTCGACGAGTCAAAAAAGGCGGTCGCTACGACATTCCACGCAATCGGACGTGAAGTCCTTAACGAGCGCAATCTTACCGCCCTCGCGGAATCCTACGAGAACCCTGATAGCGTGCCAGACTTGCCGTTTGTTTGGCGAGCAATGCAGTGGTGCGAACCGAGTGGGCGAATAGCATTCGTACTACCAGCACGGCTACTCTTCAAGCAGGGTGACATCGGCCAGCGTGCACGAGAAGCAATCCTGCAGGCCGTCACTGTGACCGGGATGCTGAACTGCTCGAATCTTTCCGACACTAACGTGTGGCCAGAGATGCAACAGCCCTTTCTCTTATTCTTCGCCCGTAACCGTCCGCCAAAACCGGACCATACAGTGCGCTGGATCACGGTGCATCCTGACGAGGCACTGAATGACCGTGGCGAAATTCGCGTAGACTCGAAATCAATTGAGGAGGTCAGTCTTGAACAGACCTTTGCTGAGCCGTGGCTGTGGAAGGCCCTTGCGCTCGGCACCGCTTTAGACATTGAGGTCGTACGCAAGGTGAAACAGAGCGACGGCGTACCTTTACAACGGTACTGGGAAGAGGATTTGAAGTTACTCTGTACTAACGGCTATTCAGTTAAGAAAAAAGGACAAAGGGATGCCTCGTTTCTAGAGGGCTTGCCGAATGTCACTGCGAGAGCTCACTTCAAATTCTCTGTGAGGACTTCGGTGCTTCCGCTATTCGCTCGCACTACCGCTGCTCGCCCGAGATCCCGTGAATACTACAGAGCTCCCCTCGTTTTGGTTAAGGAATCGCCCGGAATCGCACGCGCAAACGGCAGAGCATGGCTTGCACAGAAAGATGTCGCCTTCAACCAAAGCTTCCACGGCTTCTCTGGTGCCGGACACCCAGAAGGTCGGGCTTTGGTTCGCTACCTCCAACTCGTAACCCACTCCGATTTATGGATGCATTACGCCCTGCTCACAAGCCCAAAGCTCGGAGCAGAGCGCCGTGTGATCTATAAAGAAGATCTCGAAGGCTTTCCAATTATTCCTTGGGCAAAGCTGTCCCACACCCAACGAACCTTGGCTCAAAAACTCAGCGAACGGTTACTTGGCGAAGACGCTCAAGTCTTCGCGGACATAGACGGCTTCTTCGCCGATCTCTACGATCTCAAACCACGTGACATGGAAGTCATTCGTGACACCTTGAGTGTGGAGCTCCCTTTCAAATCTGTCCGTAGGAGGGCCAGTGCATCACCGAAGCCGCAACAGTGCACTGAATTTTGTGCTCGGATGGAAACCGTCTTACGACCATTCTTCAAACGCATCGGTCAAGGTGTCTGTGTCACGCTCAGCGACATCGGCGCCGGCGCTAAAGACGCACCGTTCTCCGCGATAGTGATAACGAACACGCCCGAACTTAGTTATGACCTTGATGACACTGTGATTGCAAGCGCCTTGGAGTTAGCCAGCGGTACCGGGGCAAGTATGGCAATGATTGATGCAGAAATCCCGCGTACACTGATCGTCGCCATTTTGAACCATTCACGTTACTGGACGGCTTCCCGTGCGCGACTCTGTGCGATAAGGATTCTGAGCGAAGGTATGGGACCTTTCGAGGAATAAACGAATGGGATTTGGACTGTCTGTCGATTCGACGGCGAGGAGGGAGCAGGGGTTCTCATTGCCACATCCCGGGGTAACTCTTGCGGTCTTTCTCGTCATCGAAGAAGCTGTAGTGGCAGCGTGGAACATCTTGCACGTAGATCCGCCACGACCATTCGATCCTAGCTCTGCACATGAGGTCGATTTTACTACCCACCTTCACGAGATTCTCGAGGACCACTTATTGGATTCCAACTTGGTGAACGGATTCACGGGCGACGTCTTTTCCAGCATCAAACGGCCCGAAGTACGGAACTACGACGGTGTCAAGACCAGTAAGAAACCCGATATGGTTGCGTATCTCGCCGATCGCCCGAATGTAAAACGGTCGCAGGATGGAATCTTCATCGAGTGTAAACCTGTGGATGCAGCGCACTCCCTTCTTGCAGACTACTGCGACGCCGGGATTGAACGTTTTATCGTCGGTGACTACGCCTGGGCAATGACCGAAGCGCTGATGATTGGATATAATACTGTGCACCAGAAACCATCCGCAGCTTTAGTACAGCCGTTCCAAGCCCGTGCGAATAAAATCAACGCTATCGGCAAGCCGCGCGATTGTAAGATTAGCGCTCACAAACCGGCAGTTGCTATTACCCGTCACAGGCGTAGCTTTGTGCTCAGAGGTAAGCGAGCAGGCGCTATCACACTGCGACATCTTTGGCTATCAATGCCGAATTAGCCTGGGCGGGAATTCGTCGTTTTGACAACGGCCCTCTGCATACCAACACCGCAGTTCTCGCGGGATTCGACAGCCCACACCTTTCTTCTGGAAATCGGATTCCGATAGTGGTATGGTGGGCGGTATGACTACGGAAGAGCAGTCGAAGGCCGAGCACGCCTCCTGGGTGCAACAGCGGAAGGCTACAGGCGGGACGCCTGTTCAACTCGAAGGCGGAAAGACACGGGCGGGAGCCTACTTCGCGAGGACGCTACGAAGGCCGGGCTGCCCGCGCCACTATACATGAGGGAGGGGCCTATTATACGTTTCTGCGAAACGAACCCAAATTGGTTTTGTGAAAACCAACGCATATACCACTTGTTATTAGTGACTTATGTATTTGGAGGCGACGAACAAAATTGGGTTCGTTTTGGAAAACGAACCCAATTTGAGGGGGTAAAATGCGGGCATTTACCGAAAACGAACCCAAAATGGGAGGTAAAAGAGGCCTTGAGACCTTCGGTCGGGCGACGTGCGTGGTCTGGAGACCGTCACACAGCCCCCGGGTGCGATCGGCGCGAAACCCTTCGGGCTCGGCGCCTTGCAATCCGGCGACGGGGCAGATTAAGGAGAAAGGGAAGATGACTTGATGGCCACGGCGTATCTGCTTGCGGCTGGTGTTGAAAATGGTGAAAATGGCAGAGTAGATTTTGATAGGCTGTCAGCCAGTAATGAACAATCCGGGCGCCTGTAGCTCAGTTGGATAGAGCATCGGATTTCTAATCCGGCGGTCGCGTGTTCGAATCACGCCAGGCGCGCCAATTTCTCGAGCGGAGGCATGAAAATTGTGATAAGTCGACGATTTCCGTCCCCGGCAGTGAGACGGATCGCCGGGGTGATTCTTGCGACGACACTTGTCGCGGGTTGCCTGGGATGTGCGATGAATCCGCCGGCACGAGTTACGGCCCAGCCGGACAAGTTGCAGCTCGAATCTTCTGTGTACGTGCCGGGAACCACGGGCGTCAGGATCGTCTCGCTGAACTCGGAACATGGTTTTGTGGTGATCGATTTCACGTCACGGGTGGTGCCAGCAGTGGGAACGCGTGTGGATGTCTACCGCAATGGCAAATGGGTGGGCGTCGTGCGGATTACGGAGCCGGTGCGGGCGCAGTTCGCGACGGCGGACATTATGGAAGGAGAGGTGCATGTTGGCGACGAAGCCCGTTAACGGCGGCGAGATGCTCGCGGTTGCCGAGGCGCGGGAAATCATTTTGTCGGCAGTGCGGACACTCTCGGCGCGAGCCGTTCCTCTGGTCGAGGCCCTGGATTGCGTGCTGGCGCAGGATGTTGCGTCGCCCATCAATTTACCCCTGTGGGACAATAGCGCGGTTGACGGTTACGCAGTGCGTTCTTCCGACGTAGCAGGTGCGAATGAGAACAACCCGATTCATTTGCGCGTGACGTCCACAGTGCCCGCGGGCACGGCGGCCGGCGCGCGTTTGGAGCCGCAGACGTGCGCGCGGATTTTCACGGGCGCGCCGATACCCGAAGGCGCGGACGCAGTGGTGATGCAGGAGGACACGCGACCGCACCATGAAGGATATATTGCGGTCGAGGAATCCGTGGAGGTGGGCGAAAACATCCGTTGTGCCGGCGATGACGCGACGAAGGGTGAGATTGTACTGCGTTCAAACCGGGTGCTCGGCCCTGCGCAACTCGGGTTGGCGGCGGCGGTCGGGCTGGCCCAACTTACGATTTACCCGCGGCCGAGGGTGGGCGTGTTGGTAACGGGAGCGGAGATCATCGAACCGGGGCGCGCGTTGCGCCCCGGCCAGATTTATGATGCGAATAGCTATTCACTCGGCGCGCTGGTGAAACAAGCGGGGTGCGAGCCGGTTGAACTCGGCATCGCGGACGACACGCGCGAGGATTTGTTCGAAAAGATCGATTATGGCCTGAGCGAATGCGACGCGGTGATCACCGTCGGTGGCGTTTCTGTCGGCGAATATGACCTCGTGAAGGACGTGCTGGCGGAATTGGGATGCGAACAGAAATTTTGGAGGATCGCGATGCGGCCCGGCAAGCCGTTTGTATTTGGCGCGCACGGGGAAAAGTTGGCGTTCGGGTTGCCGGGCAATCCCGTCAGCGCCGCGGTGACGTTCCTCATCCTGGTACGACCGGCGTTGCTCAAGATGCGGGGCGCTGCCGAGATCGACCTGCCAACGGTGACCGCGGAAGCGGCGGAAGATTTCGTGAACCGCGGTGATCGTGTGCACTATATGCGGGCGAACCTGCGGCGGGACGGCGAGAAGTGGCTGGCGAAACCGATGCCTCGCCAGGGTTCGCATGTGATTTCCTCCCTTGCGAACGCCGATTGCCTCGTGGAAGTTCCCGAGGAGACCACCATCCCACAGGGGCATCCGGTTCGGGCGATTCGTTTCTCCGCTTGAATAATCCAATCCGCGTCTTACACTAGCTATCGCGATGCGCGAGACCGCCCATGTCCTGAACCATCCCCTGGCCCAAAGCTTCCTGACCGATATCCGCGACAAGAATTCCGACCGTGCGGTCGTCCGCAGCCGCATCCGCGCGTTGTCGGTGCTGCTTTTCTATGAGGCGACGCGTGATTTGCCGCAGGAGACCATGAAAGTGGCCACGCCGTTGGCGGAGACGACGGGCGCACATGTTGGCGCGAGCGTCGGACTTGTGCCGATCCTGCGCGCGGGACTCGGAATGGTGGATGGGATTTTGGAATTCCTGCCGGAAGCGCGTGTGTACCACCTCGGGTTGTTCCGCGACGAGAAGACGCTGGAGCCCGTCGAGTATTACAGCCGGTTCTCTGAAGACAAACCGGTTGACATCGTATTCGTGCTCGATCCCATGCTGGCCACGGGCGGATCGGCCTCCGTCGCCGTTGCGCGGTTGAAGAAGTGGGGCGCGAAGAAGATCAAGTACCTCGGCCTGTTCGCCGCGCCCGAAGGCATCCGCAAACTTTCCAAGGCGTATCCCGACGTCGAGATTTACCTCGGCGCGACCGATTCCCACCTGAACGACCGCGGCTACATCGTCCCCGGCATGGGCGACGCCGGCGACCGTCAGTTTAGCGGGGAGTAGGAAACTGCGAAGGTGTCGTTGTAGCGCCGGCAAGTCCATATTCTTTCGGGCGGTAGAGAACGAAAGCCGTAAGGAAGCCGATGACGACGCCAGATGTATGTACAGTGAAGCTAACTTGCGGCGTGAGCAAGTCGAAAACGGCCTGTGAGACAACTATCAGGCCGATGGTTTTCAGGCGTTTGAAGGCAATTGGGGCTCGCTCGGTGCGCCACCCACGGACCAATATTGCCCCGGTTGCGCCGACCAATCCCATGATGCATCCGGAGGCACCTGCTTCGATGGCTGTTGGCAGCCAACCGATCCAGACGAGTAGTACGAAGGTCAGAGCGGACCCAACTCCGGCAACAAGATAGGTTGCCAGGTAACGGACGAGGCCTAGAGAGTACTCCACGAATCGCCCCAGGATGTAGAGGGCTAGCATGTTCATCAACAGGTGGATCAGCCCGAAGTGGAGAAAACATGCGGTGAACACCCGCCACCAATCTCCTCTTAGCACGGCATCCGGGTAAGCGGCGCCCGCTCGCAGTAGCGTGTCTGCTCTTGTGGTGTCACCCAACGAGATCTCAAATGCAAACGCGGCGAGATTGAGAGCAAGGAGTGTGTGCGTCGCATATGGTCGCCACGAACCGAAATTGCGGCGAGTTTCATAGCGTGCCTCATGATCGAGTTCGTTTTCCACTCGCGCGACAGCTTGGCGGCTTTGTTCTGACAGAGCCTGTTCGGCGAGGACGACACCGCCGGAGAGGCGAAGCTCGATTGATTGACGGATAAGCGCGTCGGAAGAAGAGGAGATGTTGGCTAATAGTGTGCGTCCTCGATTTTCTTCCCCAGCAGCCATGTCAGTGGTTCCCAACCAAAAAGTCCTGGCGTTCGGGTGCAGATGCGCCAACTCGCCATTGAGGATGCGTTCGACGTGTTCACGTCGCCCGCAGAATGCCAGTACCGGCAGTCGGCAAAGAGCGCGGATCATCGGATTCCCAAGCTTCTCCAGGCTTTGCTCGGCTTGTTTGTACGCCTCGACCAAGCCGTCAAGATCGCGGGTTTCGCCGAGAGCTCGCAGATGGAGTGGCATCAGCGAAACATCACGGCTGCGTGTTGCCGGTGGTAGAGTGCGCGCCCACTCGACGAGCTCCTCCCAGTGACCCTGAATGCGACACCGTTGCGCGGTAGCCACACGCCCGAGGGGACTTGCGTTCGATTGGTGACGCGCCAAAAGATTCACGGCCTCGGGAAAAGCTCCTTCTTGTGCCATGCGCAACGCGCGGAAGAGATCAGGTTGTTGTCTCCATCCGTCCGTGGGATGAAGCCATCGCGCGAAATTGGCGAACCTCTCTGCACGTTGGTAATCCTGCCGCAGGCCCGCGTGTGTCGCGCTTCGACCAGCGAGGCTGGGGACCAGGATGAACAGGATCCACAGGCTGCCGGCGACATACCCGGCCACCTTCGGTGCGATAATCATCAGCGCCAGCATCACGACAAGAATTGATGCTGAGGCAAGTAGCCACCCTCGTTGAAGTCTCGCGGAGTATCGGACGGACCGGATGATAAGCGCGATGCATGAACCGCCGGCGATCCAGATGAGAATATAGTTTGGATCCACTATTTTATTTCCACGTACGCCGTGGCTCTTCCCGCTACGCCCCGAATTTATCCAGCCGTTTGGCGTTGGCTTGCATATAGCGGATGAGGTACTTCGCTTCGAAGACGCCGAGGGAGCCGGCGTTGGCGCTACGCTCGGTGAAACGTTCCTGGCCGTCCCAACCGGCAATTTCACCGCAGATCATTACGGGTTGCGGGTGCCAACTGTGTCCCTTGACCGGCACGGGTGTGCTGTGGTCGCCGGTGATGGCCACCACATCCACTTCGGGCAGGAGCACACCGAACGCGGCATCGGCTTCTTCGATGGCCTTCACCTTCCCATCGAAATTGCCGTCCTCGCCATACATGTCCGTCCCTTTCACGTGGACGAAAACGAAATCGTAAGCTTTGAGGGCATCGACGGCCGCGTCGAACTCTTGCTGCACGGTCGATGGGCCTTCGACTTTCTTCATGCCGACGAGTTGGGCGAGGCCCTTGTACATCGGGTAGATGGCGATCGCGGCGGCCTTGAGCCCGTAACGGTCTTCGAAGAGCGGAATCTTTGGCTGATGCGCGATGCCGCGAAGCAAGAAACCATTGGCTGGTTTGCAGTCTTTCAACAATGGCAGCGCCTGTTTGTAGAATGCCGCGATGACCTTCGCCGTTTTCGCGGCCTTGGCGGATTTATTCTGCGGCTTGACGACGGCAATGGGCAAACCTTCACGATGTGGATCGCTGTCGTTGAGAGGGCCTTCGAGTCCCTTGCCGCGGAATACCACGACGAAGCGGTGGCCTTTGCCAGCTTTGATGATGACCTCGACGTCGCCAATTTTTTTGATTTTCCCGGCGAGCAGTGCGCACTGTGCTTCGCAGACTTTGGTGTCGATGCGGCCCGCGCGGCGATCGGTCACAATGCCTTTCGCGTCGAGCGAACAGAAATTTGCCCGTGCGGCGACGTCGCCATGCCTTAGATCGATGCCCAACCCGAGAGCTTCAATGACGCCGCGGCCCACTTCAAACTCCAGCGGATCGTAACCGAACAACCCGAGGTGCCCGGGGCCACTGCCGGGGGTTATGCCGGGGGCGACAGGGGTCATCCGGCCCAGCGCCGAACGTTTGGCCAGGGCATCGAGGTTGGGAGTGCGGGCGGCTTCGAGGGGTGTGCGAAAGCCCGTTGAGTGCGTGGCAATATCGCCAAGTCCATCCAGGACAACGAGAGCGAGCTTGGAATCGTTTGGAACCAGCAGGCTTTTGTAGACTTCATCAACATTCATTTGAATTTCTCAGTATTTAGGCTTGAAAATGTCCTTATTTAGCGTCATGTTGGCACACGCGCCCGGGCCTGTCAAAGACGAAAACATTCCAAACCGTGACGTAGTTGCACATCACATTCATACTGGATTTAGGTGAAAACCTCCTTTCTTGATAAGTTGATCGGTCGCATCGAGCGGGTTGACCCGCAAAGTTTGCAGAGCGTTGTGCTGAAGCTGGCCCGCGAGAAAGGCTTTCTTGAAACTCTCTTCAATACGATCCAGGAAGGTGTCATTGTCACCGACGCCGATGGCCGGGCGACGTATCTCAATGCCGCCGCCGGCCAACTGCTGGGCATCGATCCCGAGCGGGCCGTCGGCGAACCGCTCTCGAATTATCTCCGTGATATTGACTGGCAGAAAATCTGGTCCGCGGACAAGGACGAGTGGCGGAAAGTGTTCAGCCACGAACTGGAAGTCTTCTATCCGCAACAACGGTTCCTCAGTTTCTATATCGTCCCCGTGGCCGACGAACAGAATTCCGTGGTAACGGGCATGGCGATCATCCTGCGCGACGTGACGGAGTCCCACCACCGCGCGGCCAGCGCCATCGAGTCGGAGAAACTCTCGGCGATTACCTTGCTGGCTGCGGGAGTCGCGCATGAAATCGGCAACCCACTGAACTCGCTCAACATTCACCTCCAACTCATGGAGCGCGAGTTGAAAAAGCTGCCCACGGCGCAAGGAGACCGACTGCGGGAGGATCTTCGTGTGGCCCGCGACGAAATCGGGCGTCTCGACCAGATCATCAACCAATTTCTGCGGGCGATCCGGCCCACGCAGCCGGAGCTGCAACCGACTGCGGTAAATGATGTGATCACCGACGCGCTTCTATTGCTGGAGCGCGAGATTGGGGACCGCGATATTCTCGTCGAGCAGGAGTTGGCGCCCAGCTTGCCGCGGATCCTGTTGGATCGCGCCCAACTCAAGCAGGCCTTCTACAATATCATCAAGAACGCGCTACAAGCGATGCGCTCCGGGGGCATCCTGCGCATTCGGACGGAAGCGAACCCGACGCACGTCATTATCTCATTCATTGACAGCGGGCACGGCATCGCCCCGGAGGAGATTGGCCAGCTTTTCGAGCCATACTTCACCACGAAAGAGAATGGCACGGGCCTGGGACTGATGATCGTGCAGCGCATCGTTCGCGAGCACGGCGGCACGATTGAAGTCGAGAGCGACAAGGACCGGGGGACGACGTTTCGCGTCAAGCTTCCCATTCATGAGAAGCGGACGCGACTGTTGGAAGCGTCGCGGAATGAAGTCATCACGGAATGAAGACGAAACAACCAACGATCCTGATTGTTGACGACGAGCGCAACACCCGCGAGGGGCTGCAGCGCGCCTTGCACGACCGGTACGACGTGTTGCTGGCCGAAGACTCTCAAAAGGCTTTGGAGGCGCTGGAATCCACACGTGTGGACGTGATGCTCACCGACCTACGGATGCCCGGGGTAGATGGCATGGCTTTGTTGCGCCGGGCCCTGTCGCTGACCGATCCACCAGTGTGCATCATGATGACGGCCTACGGGTCGATCGAAAACGCCGTGCAAGCGATGCAGGTGGGGGCATATCATTACATCGCCAAGCCGGTAAACCTCGACGAACTCGAATTGGTCATCCAGCGGGCGCTCAACAGCCGCCGCGTCGAGGCCGAGAACGTCAATCTACGGGAGCAAATTGAACAGAAGTACGGCCTTGAGAACATCATCGGCCAATCGGCGTTGATGCGCCAGGTTTTTGAGACGATTCAGCAGGTCGCGCCGAGTCGCGCCACAGTGTTGATTACCGGCGCGACGGGTACAGGTAAGGAACTCATTGCGAAAGCCATCCATAACATCAGTCCTCGCAAGAACGGCCCGTTTATCGCTGTCCACGCGGCCGCACTGCCGACATCGCTTCTGGAGAGCGAATTGTTCGGGCATGAAAAGGGAGCATTTACCGGGGCGGTCGAGAGGCGGACGGGACGATTTGAACTGGCAGACGGGGGAACTCTGTTCCTCGACGAGGTTGGAGAACTGGAACCGCAAATCCAGGTCAAATTATTGCGTGTGCTCGAGGAACGGGCGTTCGAGCGGGTGGGGGGCGCCAAGACGCTGCAGGTGGACGTGCGTCTGGTGGCGGCCACGAACAAGGATTTGAAAAAGCTGGTCAGCGAGGGAAAGTTCCGCGATGATTTGTTCTATCGGCTAAGTGTCGTGACGGTGGACCTTCCGCCCCTGCGCGAGCGGCGGGATGACATCCCGTTGCTGGTGAAGTCGTTCCTTGATGAATTCAGCCGTGAGAACGGCAAGCAGGTGCGTGAGTTGACGCCAGAGGCACTCAACGTGCTACTGGCGTATGACTGGCCCGGCAATGTGCGCGAATTGCGCAACGCCATCGAACAGATGGTCGTATTGGCCCGGGGCGAGCGTCTGACCGTGCGTGACGTGCCCGCAGGAATCCGCGGTGTCGCGGATCTGACGAAGATCAACGTTGTGCACGCGGGGATGACCGTTGAGGACGCCGAGCGGCAGTTGATTATCCAGGCGTTGAAAGAAACGGATGGCAACCGCACCAGGGCGGCGCAAAGGATCGGCATCAGCCGCCGCACGCTGCATCGGAAGTTGAAGGGGTACGGACTCGAGAATCTATAGCGAAGAGCGAAGCAGACAACAGGAGCATACATATGGCGCGACCAACAGGGGCACCGGAATCATCGGTTCAGTCGGCGGTTTTTCAAATTGAAATGGGGCGTGGCAAGAAGGTCCTCCAGTGGGCGGCCCTGTTCTTGCTGGCGGCGGTTTTGAGTCCCATCTACACCGCCAGCCAGTTTCGCAACGGCCTCGGGAAACGCGAAGCGATCGACATGGCTCAGTTGGCGCGCAACATCGCCCGCGGTGAGGGTTTTACGACGCACGTCATACGTCCCCTGAGCCTCTGGCAACTGGAGCAGAATGGTTGGGACATCCAGAACAAGGACACACGCGATGGGCTGATCAACCGACATCCAGACATCTCCAATCCGCCGCTCTATCCATTTCTACTGGCGCAGGTCTTCAAGATCCTGCCCAAGAGTGTGTTCAAGTACAACGAAGCCGATCACATCTTTCCGGCCGAACGGTGGGGGATCCTGCCGTTCAACCAGCTTTGCCTGCTGGCGAGCATATTGATCATGTACCTCTGGGCCAAGCAGCTCTTTGACAGCCGTGTCGCCGCCATGGCGGGGTGGTTGATGCTCTTCTCCGATACGCTGTGGTCGTACGGTATATCGGGATTGCCGACGAACCTGCTCATGTTGCTTTTTTTACTGGCGGTGTACTGTTTGTTCCTTGCCGATGGACGGCTGAATCCGCCCGAACCGGCGGAAGGCGAGGGCGCCAACGCACAGCCGGCGCGAGTGGCGGGCGCGGTAGTGGCGTTGACCGTTGGCAGTGCAGTGTTGTTGGGGTTGTGCTTTCTGACGCGCTACCTCGCAGGTTTTTTTCTTGTTCCGCTGGCGATCTATGCCGCACGCATATTTCGTGGCCGTGCGGCCGCGATGTGGGCCGGCGTGTACGTGGTGGCGTTCCTGGCGGTCATCACCCCGTGGCTGGTGCGCAACGAACGGGTTTCTGGCAGCTTGCTGGGCGTTGCCAAATACGAGTTGATCGAGCGTTCGGGAACACTTCAGGGTGAAGCGTTGCAGCGTTCCTATCAACCTGATTTCACGGATGCCTACTCCCTCCGACAAATGATTTCAAAGTTCTTGAGCAACGCGCGCCCGATTCTGCTCACCAATCTGCGGGTCGTCGGCTCCGACTTTCTGGTGCTTTTCTTTGGTGTTGGCCTGATGTACGGCTTCCGTCGCCGCGATGCGACACGATTGCGCGGTGTGTTGCTGGGGGCAATCGCCGCGGCCATCTTTGGTATGGCATTAATCGGCTCCGAACCCGAGCGAATCGGACCGGAGGTGGGTGGGGGCAATCTGCTCGTCTTGCTTCTCCCGCTCATTGCAATCTTCGGGGTGGCATTCTTCTACCTCTTGCTGGATCGCATTCCTTTCCGCATCAAGTTGACCCGCGGAATGGCCATTGGCGTGTTCGCAGCGCTGAATGTTTCGCCAATGATCTTCACGATGCTGCCGCCCCGGGCTGGTTCTTACCCGTATCCACCATACATTCCACCCGTTACACGCGCGGTCGCAAATCTCTTTGAGCCCAATGAGCTGGGTTGTAGCGACCTGCCGTGGTCCATGGCCTGGGACGGCGACCGCCGCACCGTGTGGTTGCCCATGACTGTTGACGAGTTTTACCAGATCAGTGATTTTGTTGCGCCGAAAGGCGTGCAGTTCATGTTCCTTACACCGTATTTTCTCGATGCGAAGCGGGAGAGCGAAGTTTTAAGAGGCGAGTACAAGGGCTGGGCGGGGATATATCAGGGCCAACTCCGGGCGGATTTCCCACTCAAGGCCTTCATGGCGCCCACGGTGGACCACATTCTCCTTGCCGACCGCACCCGTTGGGCCAAGAAACCGGCGGAAGAAGCGCCGGCAGGACTTGCCCAACCCTCGGAAACCGGAGCCACCAACGCACTCGCTCCTTCCATCGATTCGACGAACCAGCTCGCGGCACCGCCCGCAGTTGGCGCCAAGCCAGCGGCGAAATAAACTCGGCCGCATTTTGCGGCGGAATTTCGCTTCCGCGCCGGGTGGGGCGCGGCTATAGTGGCCACGCAGGAGATCGCGCGGAATATGAAACCGGCGGCGGCATTTTCAATTGGATTATGGACGGGGGCGGCGGTCATTGCAGCGATCGGACTGTTTTATGTGCAGGGTTCGCAGCATGGGCGTAGCGGGGCCTCGCCCACCACAAATTCCGATCTCTCCACGGAATCCGAACAGATCCGCGTGTTGCAACAGGAGAATGCGCGGCTCAACGCCGAAGTCCGGCGCCTGAAAGAGACCGCTTCGACCCTCAGTAGTAATCTCGAGATCCAGGCCGCGGTTGATTCCCGCCGCCGCATTCCTTTCGGGCCCGGGTTGAACGAAGCGGGGCCCACCACTCCGGAGGTCGCATCCGAAAACTGGATCGTGCAAATGGTGGCCGGCGCCGATGCGACAGCATTGCCCCAACTGGAGAAGATGGCGTTGCGCAATAATCGTCGGGCACTGGAAGCCGTGGCGCTGCTGGCCGACCGGGATCAGGCGGCAACGCTGACACGAGTGTGGCGTTCGGGAGCACTGACGTTGCCCAATTTGGTGGAGGCGACGCGCTATCTCGCCGCCACGCAGGAGGTCAATCCCGACGCGGAACAGATCTTGCGCGGATTGGCCGCAGACCCGAACGTGGATGCGCGAGTCCTCTACGCCGCGGTGGACGGCCTCGCCAACGCGAATTTTCCCGTGAGTTTTGCACCGGTGGCCGCGGTGCCAGCACCGCCGCATTTCAAGCCGGACTATCCACGACGGATTCGGTTGCTGGACAGTTTGCGATCGTCGTTCACCGATGACAACGCCCGCGCGTACGCGGACCAGGCGAAAATCGATCTACAGGCGCGTTGGGCGGAGTCGAACCCGGGTGCGCCGTAAGGCGGCGGGCCCCGTCATCGTTGGCGGCTGTTCGTTAAGGAGGTTTGTGCAGGATACCATGATTGTCTTCTGGTGCGTCGTACCGGCGTTGGCGCAATGAGTCGGCGCGTCCAAATCTCGGTGGCGGCGATCGCTGTGGCGACCATTGGCGTGAGCCTTGGGTTGCTCTCGTTGCTGCGGATTCGCGAGGCGAAGGAATTCAGTGAACCGCATATCGTCCAGACATACGGCGGAACGAATTACGTGGTGCAGCTAACCGAGGTGGCAGTGGGAAAGACCGAGACAAGCTGCGTGTTGATTGTGTACTTGCGGCTGCAAAACCCGAATACGTACGACGTGACACTTCGCCGCAACTGGTTTATCCTCATGGACCACGACAAGGATTATTTCCTGCCGTCGACCACGGGCACGCAAACGGAATTGATCAAATTGCCCGCCAACGGTGTCTTAGACCGGGAGATGCTCAGCTTCATGGTACCCGACAACGCGTTTGGGGGCCGGGTGGCGCTGTTCGTGGGCCAGAACTATATGGTCCTGGTGAAAAACGATTGGCCGTTCGAAGCGCACCTTCGAAACGGAGAGTTCCGGTCGTTTCGGCGAAGGAGTTGGTAAACACCACGCGTTAAACGCTCATGTGGAAGAAAATCAAATTTTACACGGTCAGCACGATCATTCTCGCGCTCAGCGCGACGTGCGTTTATCTGTATTACTTCGGGCGCCGCGAAGCGGTTGTGCATCGCGTCCTTGACCCACCCGCGGTGGTGAGGGAAATCCAGCGATTAAGCGAACTGGTCACTGTGAAATACAGCATCCAAAAGGTCGTTGGCTTGAAAGAGGAAAAGGTGCCGTTCGGTTCCGAGCAGGTGCTATTGATGGTGCAGGCCGACGTCCTCGGGGGTATCGATCTCGCCGCGTTGAATACGAACGATGTGCAGATCGCCCCGAACAACACGGTCACGGCCAGGCTTCCTCCGCCGAAAGTCCTGCACGTATATGTGGACGAGAAACAAACGCGTGTGTGGGACCGCTCCAAGACGTGGTGGACGCCGTGGGTGCCGTTCAATCCGGAGCTGGAACAGAAAGCACGGCTCGCGGCGCTGGAGGCCGTGCAAGCCGCCGCGCTGGAGATGGGCATTCTCAGCAACGCGCAGCAGAACGCCCAGAAAACCATCTGGGAGGTTCTCCGCGCCGCCGGCGCCGAAACGGTGCGGTTTGAATCACCTGCGGAAGGAAGCGCGACGGCGAGGTAAACGAAGATTTCCTTGCGGGACATATCGCAACGATTGTTGTAACCTTGCGACGACATTTCACGTCTTTCACGGGAATGGGGATGCGCAGGAAACCGGCGGATTTTGGAACTGGAGATGGCAAACACAACGAAAAAGCGGTCCTGGAAATGGGTGGTCTTCATTGCAGGCGTTATCGTGTTGGCGGCGCTGGGCCTTTGGTACATGAAAGTCCGCCGCGACAGCGCACCGCAGTACCAGACAACTCCGGTCGTACGCGGTGATCTGACACAACTTGTCACCGCGACGGGCCAGCTCAATCCGGTGACCAATGTCCAGGTCGGCTGCCAGATTTCTGGAACAATCGCCAAGCTCTACGCGGATTGGAATTCGCCAGTGACAAACGGCCAGTTGGTCGCGCAGATCGACCCGTCGACGTACCAGGCCAACCTGCATCAAGCCGAGGGCGACCTCGCCAACTCACAGGCGGCCCTGGAACTCACGAAGGTCAACGCGGTGCGCGCACAGGAATTGTTTGAAAGCAAACTCATCCCGCATTCCGACTACGATCAGGCGATAGCCAACCTGCATCAGGCCGAGGCGACCATCCAGATCAAGCAGGCCGCCCTTGAGAAGGCCCGGGTGGATTTGCAGTACTGCACGATTTATTCTCCCGTGGACGGCATGGTCATTTCGCGCAACGTGGACGTGGGGCAGACAGTCGCGGCAAGCTTCAACGCGCCCGTGCTCTTCGTTATCGCCAACGATCTCACCAAGATGCAGATCGACGCCAACGTGGCCGAAGCGGACGTCGGTGGTGTCGAGGACCACCAGAACGTGGATTTTTCGGTTGACGCGTTTCCGAATCGCACCTTCCATGGCGAAGTCGTCCAGGTGCGCAACTCGCCGATCACCGTCCAGAATGTCGTCACCTACGACACGGTCATCGCGGTGAACAATCCGGATTTGAAACTCAAGCCGGGCATGACCGCCAATGTCTCAATCATTATCGCCGAGCGCGACGCCGTCTTGCGAGTCCCCAATTCGGCTCTGCGCTTCCATCCCCCGGAGTCGGGACCCAGTACCAATGCGGCACCACGAACAGGTGGAGGTGGTCAGCGTCCTGGTGGCGCCTCCGCCCAGCGCCCCAAGGGAGAGCGCCGACCGACACGCACCGTGTATGTTCTCAAAGACGACAAGCTGCAACCAGCCCAGGTCAAGCTGGGTATCACGGACGGGATCTACACCGAGGTGACGGAAGGCTTGAGCGAGAACGACAAGGTTGTCACCGCCGCCATCTACAAGCAGGGAAGTGGTCCCGGGCCGGCAGCCAGCCCGTTCGGCGGGATGCGGCGTTTTTAAGGAGGCGACGCGTACGTGACGGAGGTCATCAAGCTCGAAGAAGTCCACAAAGTCTACCACACCGGCGAGGTGGACGTACATGCGGTGAGCGGCGTTTCACTGGACATCATGCCGGGTGAGTTTGTGGCCATTATGGGCGCCAGCGGCTCGGGTAAATCCACGATGATGAACGTTATTGGTTGTCTCGACCGTCCCACCAAAGGGCGGTATTTTCTCGACGGTGTCGATGTTTCCCACCTGGACCGCGACGAACTGGCGGCCATTCGTAACAAGAAACTCGGATTTGTATTCCAAGGCTTCAACTTGTTGTCACGCACGTCCGCGCTGGAGAACGTCGAACTGCCGATGCTCTACACACACGACCACATTACCTCCATTCAACAGCGCGACCTCGCTTTGCATGCACTGGAAATCGTTGGTCTTTCGGATCGCGCCGATCATTATCCGAATCAACTCTCCGGTGGCCAACAGCAACGGGTCGCCATTGCCCGCGCGCTCGTCAATAATCCCGCGGTCCTACTGGCGGACGAGCCGACCGGCAATCTCGATACCCGCACCAGCGTGGAAGTGATGGGCGTGTTCCAGAAACTCAACAGCGAAGGTATTACCATCGTCATGGTCACGCACGAACTGGACATCGCCTCGTACACGAAGCGCAATGTCATCATGCGCGACGGCGTGGTGGTCAACGATGTGCCGGTCAAAAACCGGTTGCTGGCCGAGGCGGAACTTCGCAACCTGCAGCAGGCGCATCAGGCCGTCAAACTTTCGTCATGAGAATCGCCGCCACACTACGTTTGGCGCTGCGTGCCTTGCGGCGCAACAAACTGCGCTCGACGCTGACCGCGCTGGGCATCATCATCGGCGTTAGCGCGGTCATCGCCATGGTGGGGATCGGCACCGGCGCGAAGTCGCAGGTCGAGGCCCAGATTGCCAGCCTCGGGCAAAACGTCATTCTCGTTTTCTCCGGCAACTTTTCCAGCAGTGGCGCGCGGAGCGGTTGGGGTGGCGCCGGCACGATGACTGTCGATGATGCCGACGCCATTGCCCGCGAGGTGCCGGGGGTGATCGGCGTCAGCCCCGAGGTTCGCGACCGCCAACAGGTCCTTGCGAATGGGCTGAATTGGAACACCCAAATCCTCGGGGAAGGCCCGGAGTATTTGGACATCCGTGACTGGCCACTCGACGACGGCGCGATGTTTACGGAGCAGGATGTGCGCAGCACGGCCAAGGTGTGCATCATTGGTAAAACCATTGTCACCCAGCTCTTTCCCAACGAGGATCCGGTCGGCAAAATCCTGCGCATCCGCAATATTCCCTTCAAGATCCTTGGCGTGTTGACCCCCAAGGGACTTTCGGTCATGAATACCGACCAGGACGATGTCGTTATCGTTCCCTACACCAGCGAAATGAAGCGAGTTTCCAAGCGCACCAATCTAAGCATGATAACGATCCAGGCTGCCTCGCCGGATGTCTCCGATAGCCTTCAACGCAGCGTTTCCGATCTGCTCCGCCAGCGCCATCGGCTCGGACCGGGACGGGATGATGATTTCACCATACGCGGCCAGCAGGAGATTGCTGACGCCGCGACTGCCACCACCCGAGTCATGACCATGTTGTTGGCGAGCATCGCCTGCGTGTCCCTGGTCGTCGGCGGGATCGGCATCATGAATATCATGCTGGTCAGTGTCACCGAGCGCACACGCGAGATCGGCATTCGCATGGCGGTTGGCGCCCACGGTCGGGATATTCTGCTGCAGTTTCTCATTGAAGCCATCACGCTCAGTTCGTTGGGGGGTATTATCGGCATTTTGCTGGGCGTGGGGGCGGCCAAACTCTTGTCCGCGGTGGCTGGGTGGCCCACCCTGATATCGATCAGCTCGATCACCGTGGCGTTCCTGTTCAGCGCGGCGGTCGGGGTGTTTTTCGGCTTTTACCCGGCGCGCAAGGCTTCTAATCTCGATCCGATCGATGCATTACGCTATGAATAAATCCATCCGTTTTCTGTTTGTTGCACCGTTGGCTCTATTGACTGCGGCGACTGCTGCCCGCGCCGGTAGCGATGTTACCAACCAGACCAAATCGCTGACATTGCGCGAGTGCATCGAACGCGCGTTGGAGAATAATCTCGAAATCAAGTCCGAGCGCATTAATCCCAGTATTAGCTCTTGGGGTGTGATCAATGCCCAGGGCGTGTACGATCCGGCGCTCTCCGGCGGAATCAATTACCAGGACGCCAACACGCCACTGGATCCCAACCAGACAAAGTCGCTCGGGCTTTCCTCGCTCAAGCAGCAGCAATTAAATTCCAGCGTCGGCCTCGCGGGGAAACTGCCCACAGGAGCGACTTATGATCTGTCCGGGAACAGCACGCGCACCTCTGGTGATTTGACCAGCAACTTCGTGTACACCGGCTCGGCGGGAGTCAGCTTGACGCAACCGATCTTGAAAAACTTCGGCCTGGGGATCAATGCAGCGACCATCCGCATCGCGCGCGAAAGCCAGTCGATTGCCCTCCAAACTTTTGTCCAGTTGGTGATGAACAAGATCAACGAAGTGAGTACCGCGTACTATGAGTTGATCTTTGCCATCGAGAACCACAAGTCCGCCCTCGAATCCCGCGCGCTCGCCCAGCAATTGCTCGACGAGAACCGCAAGCGGGAGCAGGTCGGGACGATGTCGCCGCTGGATGTGATCCAGGCCGAATCCGGCGTCGCCAACAGTGAACAGAGTGTCATCACTACGGCGCGTGCAATCAAGGACAACGAGAACACGCTGAAGCGCCTGATTTGTCAGCGGGTCACGGAATTACGGGGAGTCTCATTGGTGCCGGTGGATTATCCGTTGGTGCAAATGGTCGCGATGGACGTGGATCTCAGCCTGGTGACGGCGCTGGAGAAACGGGCCGACTACCTTGGCCTGAAACATGCCCTGGAAAAACAAAACATCTCCGTGCAATTCAACCGCAACCAGCTCTGGCCGGAGATCGACCTGCAGGGTAGTTATGCGGCCAACGGGCGTGGTGGTAGCTTTGAGACATTTGCCGAGAGAACGGCTGGCGGCAACACGCCAACCTGGGCCATCGGCGTCCTGCTCACGGTGCCCCTGGGGAATCGGCAGGCACGCGCCAATTATCATATCGCGCGCCTGGATGCGGACCAGGCATTGCTTAGCCTCAAGTCGCTTGAACAGGACATCGTCGTGGGGGTAGACAACGCGGTCGGGCACGTGCAAACGAACTTGAAAAGCGTCGAAGCCGCGCGCGCTGCGACACGGCTGGCGCAGGAGTCGCTTGACGCTGAAAAGAAGAAACTACTAGCGGGCACCTCGACAACTTTTCTGGTCTTGCAGGCGCAATCACAGCTGGCTACTGCACGCTCCGGTGAAATCCGGACAGAGGCTGATTACAACGAATCGATTGTCGCATTGGATCTGGCGGAAGGCACGATCCTTGAGAAGAACAGCATCGTGCTCGATGAGAAGTACTAGGAAGAGCCTGTGCATCCCATCTTCATTCGTTTTGGCCCGCTCGACATCCATACCTACGGTGTGCTCGTGGCCATCGGGTTCATCGTGGGGCTGGCGGTGGCGGGCCGGCGGGCGCGCAGTGAGGGAATCAGTGCCGATCAGATCAGCGATCTGGGCGTATGGTTGATTGTTGCGGGAATGCTGGGCGGGAAGCTGTTTCACATCATTTTCTTCTGGGACGATTTCATTGCCGGCTGGCACGCGGACGGGGTGCGGTCGCTGCGAGAGGGGTTTGTGTTTTACGGTGGATTCATTCTCGCGACCGTCACGGCGGTGGTGTACGCGCGGCTCAAGCGGCTGCCGCTTCCGAAATTGTTGGATGTTTTTGCGCCGTCGATCGCGCTCGGCCACGCCTTCGGTCGCATGGGCTGCTTCTTCAACGGTTGCTGTTATGGGAAAGTGTGTTCCGATGGGTTTCCGTTAGGCGTTCGGTTTCCCGCAATCTTTGATGCAACCGGCAGACCGATCGGGAGCGCGCCGTTCCTGGACCATCTGCAACATAAGTTGGTGAAGATTTCAGCGAGTGCATCCTTGCCGGTGCATCCGACGGAAATCTATGAAGCGCTCGGCAACCTGGCCATCTTCGGCGGACTGAGCCTGTTCTACCGCCACAAACGCTTCGACGGCCAGGTGTGGTGGTTGTACGTGCTCAGCTACGGCGCGCTTCGCTTGGGCGTGGAATTCTTCCGGGGCGATTACTACACCTTCTATTTTGGCGTGTTGACGATTGGCCAGATCGTGGCGATCACGATGATCGCAGTGGCTTCGCTGGCGCTGTGGCTGTCGCCCAAAACCGTGAAACTTCGTACGGCCTGAGACGATGATTGGGAACGATGTCGGCACACGTAGTTGTTAAAGATACGGTGGGGCAACGCCTCGACCAATACCTGCGCGGGGAACTCGCCGAGCATTCCCGCGCCTTTCTGCAGAAGTTGATCGAGCAAGGTCATGTCCTTGTCAATGGTGGGGCGGTCAAAGCCAGTTACAAGGTGCGCGCCGGCGACAAGGTCCGTGTCGAAATCCCGCCGCCGCGTCCGCTCGCAACACAGCCGGAAGAAATCGCGCTGGATGTTCTCTTCGAAGACGACGACCTGATCGTCGTGAATAAACCCGCCGGCCTGGTGGTGCATCCCGCAGCGGGGAACTACGAACACACGCTCGTCAACGCGCTCCTGCATCATTGTCGCGGCGAGCTGGCGGGGATCGGCGGCGTGGAACGTCCCGGCATCGTGCACCGGCTGGACAAGGGCACAAGCGGCTGCATTGTAGTCGCAAAAACGGACTTCGCCCACAGGGCGCTGGTGGCGCAATTCAAATCCCGCGAAGTGAAGAAAATCTACCGAACGGTCTGCTGGGGAAAATTCGTCCGGCCAAGCGGACGAATCGAAACAGTCATTGGCCGCAGTGAACGCGACCGCAAGAAGATGTCCGCGCGCGCTTCGCGGGGACGGCCCGCGGTGACGGACTACCGCGTGCTAAAGCAATTCGCCGACTTTGCGCTCGTGGAGGCGCATATTCACACCGGCCGCACGCACCAGATCCGCGTCCACATGGCGCACATCGGTCATCCCGTTATGGGTGACGCGACGTATGGGCGCGCGCGTCCGACAAACATTTCGGTTGCCCGGCCGTTGCTGCACGCCTATAAACTCGGCTTCACGCACCCGCGTTCGCAGGAATTCGTGGAGTTCACCACGCCGGTGCCGGACGACATGGTGAAAATGTGCGAGAGCTGAACGAAATCATCGACGGAACCATCAAGGTGCTGGAAGATATGAAGCGCTCCGGCGTGACCCATGTCGAAGTGTCGAACAGGACGATGGAGGAGCTGGGCAAGCCTCCTGTAGCGATGGGCACGAGTTCGCCGCTGGGGACAGCGGCGACTACACCTGCCGACCACACCACCGAACTCGCGGCGGTCGAGGCGCGGGCGAAAGTATGCGTGAAATGCGGCGAGTTGTCACGTTGCCGCCATAGCGTCGTTTTCGGTGTGGGCAGTACGCGCGCGGAAATCATGTTTGTCGGTGAAGCCCCGGGACATGACGAAGACATGCAAGGTATCCCGTTCGTGGGACGCGCCGGCGATTTGCTCACAAAGATCATCGCGGCGATGGGCTGCAAACGCGAAGAAGTTTATATCGCCAACGTGCTGAAGTGTCGTCCACCACAAAACCGCACACCATTGCCCGACGAAGTGGCGAACTGTCTGCCGTACCTGTTGTCACAAATCGAACTCATCCAACCGAAGGTGATTGTAGCGCTCGGTGCCACTGCTGTCCGCGCCTTGCTGGACGTGCAACTGGGGATCACCAAAATGCGCGGTCATTGGTATACCTTCCGAAGCATCCCGATCATGCCGACCTTTCACCCCGCCTACCTACTGAGGAACCCACCCGCGAAGAAAGAAGTGTGGGAGGATATGAAGGCAGTGCTGGAAAAGCTCGGACGCGAAATTCCAAAAGGCCGCTAATTGAATCAGGGGTAACTCTGTTCTCCTTAGGTTTCTGTGGATTTTTCATGCGGGAGTAGTTACTTTAAGACATCGTGCAGCGTGTGCTAATCACTGGCGGGGCTGGTTTTATTGGATCGCACCTGGCGGAGTCTTTGGTGACGGAGGGCAAGGAGGTCTTTGTCATCGACGACCTGAGCACGGGTTCGCTCGCGAACATTGCCCATCTGCGGGATAATCCAAATTTCCATTTCACGAAAGGCTCCATTCTCAATAGTGCCGATCTTGCGCCGCTGGTTGACCAGGTGGATTTCATCTATCACTTTGCGGCGGCGGTGGGAGTCGAACTTGTTGTGCGCAGCCCGGTATTCACGATCGAGAACAATATCCGCGGCACGGAGAATGTCCTGGCAGCCGCCGCAAAACACAAAACTGGGTTGCTACTGACTTCCACATCAGAGGTTTACGGAAAGAGCGAGCGAGATAATTTCCGGGAGGATGACGACCTTTTGATCGGACCCCCAACATTCGGCCGGTGGAGTTACGCATGCTCGAAACTGCTGGATGAATTCCTGGCGCTCGCGTATTGGCATGAGAAGAAGATGCCGGTGTTTGTAGTGAGGCTTTTCAATACTGTCGGGCAACGCCAGACGGGGCGCTACGGCATGGTCGTGCCGCGATTTGTGCAGGCTGCGCTGCGGGATGAGCCGATCGCGATTCATGGCGATGGGAAGCAAACACGCTGTTTTTGCCATGTAACCGACGTGGTGCGGGCGTTGGCGGCACTGCCGAACCAGCCGCGGGCTGTGGGCCAGGTCTACAACATTGGTAGTACGGAAGAGGTTTCGATCATCGAATTAGCCCGGCGGGTCAAGGAATTGACCGAAAGCCGATCCGAGTTGCGGTTGGTCCCTTACGACCAGGCGTATGCCAAAGGCTTTGAGGACATGCGGCGGCGGGTGCCGAGCATCGACAAGATTTACCAGCTGATGGGCTGGCGTCCAACGAAGTCCCTCGACGAAATCCTGCGGTTGACGATCGAATTTCAGCGCGCGGAAGACGTCCAAGCCGATCGCCGCGGGCGTAACTGAATCGTTGCATTTCAGTCGGTCGTATGTTATAAACCGGCCCCAAGTGAGTGGTATAAGGGATGCTTCCCGATGATGATCAGGCCAGAGCGTTATGCCGTGAGTGACAGGCCCGAAATGAACGGCGATTCGAAAGATATGGTGATGAACTCGGCGCTGTACCGGGAGTTTTTGGCCGAGCGCGAAGAGATCCTTCGTCATAAGTGGATCGAAAGCGAAAAGGTGGGGTACGACATCGGTTTTGAACGGGCCCTACTCGACTGGATCGTAAAACATCGGTCGAACTGGCGCAGGTCGCGAAAGCAGTCGAGCTCGTAGGCAAGCAGAGTTTTCCAGAGCACCTTTAAGTTGGTCCGAGAGGCCGACAAGGAGCGATGATAAAAGACACAGATATTTTAATGAGGCCGTTTGCCCAACTGGGGCGAGCGGTTTTTTTTATGCCATGAACGCGACGGTACTCATGGACGGCGCGGCACTGGAGCGGGCGCTGACTCGCATGGCGCACGAGGTTGTCGAGCATAACCCCGAGGCCGATGCGCTGGTGTTCATTGGTATCCATACCCATGGCGCGCCGCTGGCGCGACGGCTGGCCGCGAAGGTCGGGGCGATTCTCAAACGCGAGTTTCCCGTCGGCGAGCTGGACATCTCCATGCACCGTGATGACCTCGCGTTGCGCGATGCGCCGCCGAAAGTGGGACCATCCAATGTTACGTTCGATGTCGCCAACCGGGCGGTCGTGCTGGTGGACGACGTGCTATTCACCGGGCGGACGATTCGCGCGGCGCTGGACGAGATCAGCGATTTCGGCAGGCCGCGGCGGATTCAATTGGCCACCCTGATCGATCGTGGTCACCGCGAGCTGCCGATTCGGCCCGATTACGTGGGCAAGAATGTGCCGACATCGACTGGCGAACGCGTCCGGGTGCGGCTGACGGAGATCGACGGTAAAGATGAGGTGGTGATCGAGCGATGACAACCACCCCGTGGAATCACAAAGATCTGCTTGGCATCCAGGATCTGACGGTGGATGAAATTAATTGCGTGCTCGACACAGCGGCGGCATTCAAGCAGGTCGGCGAACGTACGGTGAAGAAGGTGCCCTCATTGCGCGGCAAGACGATGGTGAATTTGTTTATCGAGCCGTCGACACGCACGCGCACAAGTTTTGAGCTGGCGGCGAAACGACTCTCCGCCGACGTGATTAACATTACGACGTCCGCCTCGAGCATCGTCAAGGGCGAGACGCTGAAGGATACCGCGCTGAATCTGCAGGCGTTGAACACCGACATCATCGTCATCCGTCACTCGGCGGCGGGTGCGCCGCATTTTTTATCGCGGCTCTTGAAGGCGAGCGTGATCAACGCCGGCGACGGCGCCCATGAGCACCCGACGCAGGCGTTGCTGGATGCGTTCACGATTCGCGAGAAGAAGGGACGCATCGCGGGGCTCAACGTGACCATCCTCGGCGACATCTTGTACTCGCGCGTCGCGCGCTCAAATATCTGGCTGCTGACCAAACTCGGCGCGCGCGTCACGCTGGCGGGACCGTCGACACTCGTGCCACGCGTGTTTGAGGAATTCGGCTGCCGCGTGACCCACGACATCGACGAGGCGATTCGCGACGCAGACGTGATTAATCTGTTGCGCATTCAACATGAGCGCCAGCGCATGACGATGTTCCCGGGCATCGGCGAATACGCGGCGATGTTTGGCCTGAACAAGGAGCGCTTCGCGCGGACCAAGCCCGACGCCATGATCATGCACCCCGGACCGATCAATCGCGGTGTTGAAATTGACAGCGAGATTGCGGATTGCGTGCGCTCGGTGATTTTGGAGCAGGTCACGAACGGACTCGCCGTGCGCATGGCCGTACTGTTTCTCTGCGCGGGTGGGAAACATTCCACGGAGGGCGCGGAATGAGTTCGCTGGTCATCAAGGGCGGTCGCGTGATCGACCCCGCGAACAACGTGGACGAAGTCCGCGACGTGTTCGTGGTGGACGGCAAGATTACTGCCGCCGCAGCAAAGGACGCGGAAGTGATCGAGGCTGCTGGCAAGATTGTCACGCCCGGGTTGATCGATATGCACGTGCATTTGCGCGAGCCGGGACGAAGTGACAAGGAAACGTTTGCGACGGGAACGCTTTGCGCCGCGCGCGGTGGGTTCACTTCGGTGGTCTGCATGCCCAACACAACACCGCCAGCGGACAATGCGGGCACGATCGCCTTCATGAAACAACGCGCTGCGGAAGCCGCGTGCGTGAATGTGTTTCCGACAGGCGCGATCACGAGGGAGTTGAAGGGTGAAGAGTTGGCGCCAATTGGATCGTTGAAGAAAGCCGGCGTGGTGGCCATCACCGACGATGGCCATTGTGTGCAGAATAATGAGTTGATGCGCCGAGCCGTCGAGTACGCGAAGATGTTTGACCTTCCCGTGCTCGATCATTGCCAGGATTATAATTTGGTCGCGGACGGCATGATGAACGAAGGTCATTGGAGCGCGGCGCTCGGCCTGCGCGGCTGGCCGTCGATAGGTGAAGACGTGATCGTGGCGCGGAATATTTTGATTGCCGAGCAGGTGGACTGGCACATCCATTGCCTGCACATTTCCTCGGCGCGTTCGGTGGAACTCATCCGTCAGGCAAAAAAGCGCGGGATTAAAATTACCGGCGAGGCGTGCCCGCATCACTTCACGTTGACGGAAGAATCTGTGAAGACCTACGACACGAATTATAAAATGAATCCACCATTGCGTACGGAACGCGACCGCGAAGCACTGTGGGCGGGACTTGCAGACGGCACGCTGGAGATTATCGGCAGCGATCACGCGCCGCATTGCACGTACGAGAAGGAAGTGGAATTCGATGTCGCGCCGTTCGGGATTATCGGCCTGGAAACAGAGCTGGCGCTTTCACTCGAACTCGTGCGAAAGAAAGTTCTCAGCCTGCGAACTCTCGTCGAAACATTCACGGTGAACCCGGCGCGATTACTGCGCTTGAAGGAAGGCACGCTTTCGATCGGTGCGGACGCGAACATCACGGTCATTGACCCGGAACGCGAGTGGACTTACGATGTCACGCAGTCGGCGAGCAAGTCACGCAACTCACCGTTCCACGGATGGAAATTTCGTGGGCAGGCACTGGCGACGATCGTGAAAGGCAATGTCGTCTGGCACGAGTTCAAGAAACAATCGAAATGACAACGGAACTGGACGGAATTTTCGCGCTCGAAGATGGGACGATTTATCGCGGCACTGGCTTCGGAGCGAAAGCCACTGCGTGCGGTGAAGCGGTCTTCAATACTTCGATGACGGGTTATCAGGAGATTCTGACCGATCCGTCGTATAAAGGCCAGATCGTCGCGATGACCTACCCGCAGATTGGGAACTACGGAGTAAACCCGGCGGACGTAGAGAGCTGGCGGCCGCACGTTTCTGGGTTCGTCATACGGGAGCTTTCGGGAATCGCCTCCAATTGGCGTGCGCAAAATACTCTGCCCAAGTATCTTGAGAAGTATAAGATTGCCGGAGTTCAAGGAATAGACACTCGTTCCTTGACAAAAATATTACGCATTAAAGGCGCCATGAAATCTTGTATATCGACTGAAGGTCTAAGTGATAAGGAGGCGGTAGTGCGCGCGCGGGAATGGAAGGGCATCGTTGGTGTTGACTACGTGAAGGAAGTCACGCATCCGCAGGCGTTTGTATGGGACCCACAGGACGACCTGAGCCATGGGTGGAAGGTTGATCATCGGGCGGATGGGCGGATGGAGTATTCAAGCGCCTTGCCTCAAGCCGACATTCCGATCGTGGCATTTGATTTTGGCATTAAATACAACATCCTTCGAAAGCTACGCCAGCGCGGATTCCGTGTTCAAGTCGTTCCGGCCACGGCGACAGCTGAAGAAGTGATGAAGTACAAACCGCAAGGCGTGTTTTTATCCAACGGCCCTGGGGATCCGGAGGCTTTGGATTACGCGCACGCCTCGGTGCGTGAGCTCATGGGTGAGGTCCCGATCTTCGGAATTTGCTTGGGGCATCAAATACTGGGATTCGCTTTCGGGGGAAGGACCTTCAAGCTGAAATTCGGCCATCGTGGGGCCAATCAACCTGTAAAGGACGTTCTAAGTGGCCGTGTATCAATTACTTCTCAGAATCATGGATTTGCGGTGGATCCTCAGAGTCTCGGGCAGGACGCAGTGCAGATTTCGCAGATAAACCTGAATGATCAAACAGTGGAAGGAATGCGGCATAAAAAACTGCCGATCTTCAGCGTTCAGTACCATCCCGAAGCTTCGCCTGGACCTCACGATGCAGATCGGCTGTTTGAAGAATTCCGGCAGATGATTCTCGATTGGCGGAAGACGGATTAGGTAGCTGCGTTTGCTGCCCGCTTGATCCAAACGAGAAGGATTGCGATGTCTGCAGGCGTGACGCCCGGAATTCGAGACGCCTGGCCAATCGAGTCTGGTCGAAAGCGCGTCAACTTCTGGCGGGATTCGAAGCGGAGCGCGGCTATTTTATCGTAATCCAACCAGCCTGGGAGGCTTTTATCTTCTAGCTTGCGGAACCGTTCGATTTGTTCAAGATCGCGAGCGATATAGCCTTCGTATTTCAGTTGAATCTCAACTTCTTGAGTTACATCAGCTGGAAGAGTCGCGTCGGCGATCGAAAGCGAATTGTACGTGATCTCCGGGCGACGAAGGATTTCGGCATACGTGAAGGATCCATCGCGCAATTTGCGTAGGCGATCGATCTCGCAGTCGATGCCACGGCGCTTTTGGTCGAAGAGAGCCCAATGCTCATCCGAGACGGAGCCAACGTTTCGGCCGAGAGGTGTGAGGCGGAGATCGGCGTTGTCCTGACGAAGAAGAAGTCGATATTCAGCGCGAGAGGTGAACATACGGTAGGGTTCATCCGTGCTTTTTGTGATTAGGTCGTCTATCAAAACACCTATGTAACTATTTGCACGAGTGAGGATTAACGGTTTGGTTTTCTTTGTTTTGAGTGCGGCGTTGATACCGGCAACCAAGCCTTGGGCACCCGCTTCTTCGTAACCAGACGTCCCGTTGATTTGTCCTGCGAAGTAGAGATTTTCGATGAGTTTCGTCTCCATCGTCGGGTGAAGTTGATGCGGGAGGCTATAATCATACTCCACCGCGTAGGCCGGGCGCATGATCTGCGCGTTCTCAAGACCTACGATAGTCTGAATCATCTGCATTTGCACGTCTTCCGGCAGGCTTGTAGAAGCCCCATTTACATAGAATTCGTCAGTGGTACGACCTTCTGGTTCCAGAAAGATCTGATGGCGCTCTTTTTCGGCGAATTTCACGAATTTGTCTTCAATAGATGGGCAATAGCGAGGACCGACGCCTTGGATTTGTCCTGAGTACATTGGTGATCGGTGCAGATTGGCTTGGATGACTTCCCGGGTCTTCTCGGTCGTGTAGGTCAGATAACAGGGCAATTGTTCCACGTGGAACGTTGGCGGAGTGCGGTAGGAGAAGAATGGGATGGGATCATCTCCTGGCTGGACGTCCATCTTGGAAAAATCAATGGAGCGGCGGTTGAGGCGAGGCGGAGTACCTGTCTTCAAACGTCCGAGCTCAAATCCGAGA